>CAKTWY010000016.1 GCA_934630445.1 uncultured Eubacteriales bacterium | reverse complement strand
TCCCAAGTGGTGTTGAGCTGCTTGCCCAGCTCGCCGAGGCTGCTTAATCTGAATGAATTGACATCGAGAGCATCTACCGTTTTTAAGAGTTCCGGATCGAGCTTAGATTTGTCGATCAGAGGAATCGCAGCCATACCGTCCAGCAGCATATTCTGCGCTTCGGGGGTAAGCATGTAGTTGAGCCATGCATAACCCGCCTCACGATGGTCAGGATTGCCAATAATAGGCATTGCATGAACAACAAAGCTGCCGGTAAAGCCGTTCTCGATAGAGGTAATCTTCATGCAGTCAGGCATTGTGCCCTGCTTCATCTGCGAAAGCATCATGTCCGCCCACGCCGGGATCATATCGACTTCTTTATTAGCAAGAAGGTCCATAGAACCCTGGTTTTTGTTCGGATACATGACCTTGCCGCCGGACTGATACATATACGGATGGATTTCTTTCAGGAGATCAAGGCCCTTGCCCCACTGTTCGACCCATTTCGGATCGGAAGATGTCAGCGCTTCTTCCGGAAGGAAGTTATAAACCGCCGTCTGTACAAAAGAGCTGCCTGCGCCACCGGAAGCCGGCGGGTTGTAGGCAAAACGGCCCGGATGATCCTTGATCCACTGAATCACTTCATCAAACGATGTCGGAACATCAGTTACCGTCTCGCTGTTATAAGCCAGAACAACCGTCGTTCCGCGATACGGCATTACCGAACCTTCTGCAAAAGACACCTTTGGAATATCATCCGTCCAGTTGGGGATTTTCGATCTGTCAAGCTCGATGAAGATGTCTTCGCCGGCCTGATTCAGATAGTTAACGATATCATTTTCGCCAACTTCAATCATGTCGAAATCCGTTGAAGTCTGTCCAGCTTTTTTCGCAGCGATCATTCTGTCTGCAAGCGACTGTCCGCCGGTACCGGACAGAACAAACTGCATTTCGCACTCGTACTGCCCCGCCGTCTCATAATTCGTATTAAAATCTTCGACGAGCTTATCGAACATCTGACGGACATTGTCGGAACCGCTGTTCCAGAATGTAAACTTAACCTTTTCAGCAGGTTTCTCAGCAGGTTTCTCAGCTGGCGTTTCGCCGCCTGTGCTGGGCTGCTGGCTGGGCTCGCTCGGGGTCTCTTCTTTTGCGCAGCCGGCAAACATCGCCAAGATCATGAGAGACGCGAGTGCAAGCGCTATAAGCTTTCTCAGTTTCATTGTCTTTCCTCCCTCAATGTGCGGTCTTGCAGAATATCTGCAAAGCCATTTATCCGTGTTAAAACACACAGACATTTATAACAGCGTCAGACAGTATGACAGACGATATCGTGTCCGAGAAACTTTCTCACCTGCAAACTATCCACGCCCGTTACCTTATATCCGCGAGATGCTGAAAACATAACAGGCCATCGCATGTCCAAAGCATACTGCATAGCACATCATAATCAGGTTTCTCAAAATCACAATCTCATTTTACCCCGTCGCATGTAATATGTCAACAAACATTTCAATCAATTCAGAAATATTTTTGTACATTTTAGGGCAAACAACAAGAATTCTGTCATAATCGAGATTCTTGCCTTTGTGAAACCTATCTAAGTGCGTACTACTGCTGCTCCCACTTTTTCTCTTTCAGGTTGGTATAAATATATACGCCAGCTGAAACGGAACACAACAGGAACATCAGTACAGAAAGTGCTGCCGCTCTCTCATAATTCATATAATTGTTAAACTGATCAAAAAGAGCAATCGCAAGCATCTTCGGCTGATTCGGGCCCATCAAATACGGTGTGGTAAAGGAACCGACGTTACTCATGAAGCAAAAAGTCGCGGAAATCATGACGTCCTTGATAGAGAGCGGCAGAATCATCTTGACAAATACCTGCCAAACGTTCGCGCCCACGTCCCGCGCGCCTTCGATAATCGAATCGGGAATCGATGCCAAAGCCGATGTAATAATGAGCGCTGCAAACGGAATATTGAACCATAAGTTCATCATGATCAGGCCCTTGGCATTATACATCAGTCCGGGTTTAAAATTGCCGCCGAACGCCTGCGATATCCTGTTTAAAACGCCCGAGTCACGAATAACGTTCATCATCGCATAAACTGCAACCATACCGGGAATAAAACGCGGAATCAGATATAACACACCGATTGCTTTCGATATCTTCGATTTATTAAAGCGCAAAAACAGCGCCAGAGCGTATCCAAGCACCATGACAAACAGTACTGTAACGCACACAACGTACAGAGTATATTTGAAATGGCTCAACGACAGCTCGTCAGTGAGCAGAAAAATATAGTTATCCAGCGTAAAGCCGCTCTGCCCCTCTACTGTAAAACTTTTTATGATGGCCTCTACAATTGGATACGCAACAATCGCCATGACCACCAAAAAGGATGGCATAACAAACGCGTATGCCATGATGCGTTTTTTGGTTTCTTTTTTCATAATGATCCCCTCTTAAAAGACATGCGTCTTGCTGAAGCTCAACGAAACGGTTTCGCCGACACTCAGCTTATCCGCCTGCTCTCTCTGAACATAAGCTTTGATGATTGTATCACCGCACTGTACGTTGACGTCAACATAATGTCCGAGAATCATAATGGTTCTGATTTTGCCATGAATATCGCCGCTGGAACCGTCCGTAATGGAAACATCTTCCGGGCGAACCGCAAGAACCTTCCCATCGCCTTTATCGAGGAAGTTATTCTCACCAATAAAGGTCGCGACATACTTCGATACGGGATCGTCATACACCTGCTGCGGAGTGCCGATCTGCTCAAAAACGCCTT
Source organism: uncultured Eubacteriales bacterium (assembly GCA_934630445.1). GTDB lineage: Bacteria > Bacillota > Clostridia > Oscillospirales > Butyricicoccaceae > CAKTWY01. The sequence continues at coordinate 20,031 of CAKTWY010000016.1, read as the reverse complement.
TGTTCATAACAACAATTCGGTGCGACAGCGCCATTGCCTCTTCCTGGTCATGGGTAACAAACACGACGGTGATATTCAACTCGTGCTGAATCTTTTTCAGCTCCTCACGCATCTGATTCCTGATCTTCGCATCGAGCGCTGAAAACGGTTCGTCAAGGAGGAGAAGCGCCGGTTTCAGCAGTAGAGAGCGTGCGATAGCGATACGCTGCTGCTGGCCGCCGGACATCTGAGCCGGATATTTCTTCTCGACGCCTTCCATCTGGACGAGTTTAAGCATGTCGTGCATCTGCTCGTCAATCTCTTTTTTCGGAATTTTGCGCAGTTTCATACCAAACGCCAGGTTCTCGTAAATCGTCATATGCGGCCAGAGGTTGTAGCTCTGGAACACCATTGCGGTAGGTCTTTTTTCCGGCGGCAAATTGACGACGCTCTGACCGTCGATTTCAATATCGCCCGAGGTTACATCGAGAAAGCCGCCGATCGTACGGAGAATGGTTGTTTTACCGCACCCGGAAGGCCCCAGCATTGTAACGATCTCGCCAGAGTATACTTCAAGATTGATATGTTCTACGCCGTCGCCATTGTCATATTTCTTGGTCATGTCGCTGATGCGAAGCTTGACCTCTCTTTCAGTAGTAGCCATTGTTACCTCCAAAATATATACGATATTTTGCCGCAATCTTCCGGCAATTATTTCATCTTAAAGCCGCCCGCAATCGCCTCGGGCCCGACATAGCGCCGTAATGCATAGAGAAGCACCATCGACGGAATCATGAGAATAACTGCAAATACTGATCCGCCTGTGGAGGGGAAATCAAGAATAATACCATACATTTCAACCGGCATTGTTCTGTATTTCGGCAGGCCGACGAGCAGTGTGCCCTGAGCCTCTTCCAGGGAACCCAGGAAAGAATAAATACAGGCAACGACGATTCCGGGCATTGCCATCGGCAGGGTCACTTTCAGGAATGTCTTGAAGGGACCGGCGCCTACGTCGCGCGCCGCCTCTTCCTGCTGGCGATGTACCGACCGGAAAGAACTCGACGGCAGCCAGACCATAAACATCATCGTATTGATCATATGAATGATCACAACGCCGAGAAACGTACCCATAAGGTTGAACTTATAGTACAGAATGGCGATGGAGGTATAAATGCCAAGTTTCGGGAATGCGTTGGACAGTAAGAACGACAGCATGAACATCTTCCTGCCGGGAAATTCATAGCGTGCAATCGCGTACGCAGCCGGAAGACAAATGATAAGAGAAGCCGCTGTAACAACGATCGCCAGCACGAAAGACAGGCTGATTGAAGAAACCAATGTTTTTTGACTTAAAATGAATCCCCACCATTTAAAACCCCATTCCTGGGGGATGACCGCTGGAGCCTCATACTTATTGGCAAACGCCAGCATGAACATGTTCAGCAGCGGACCGTAGAAAAACAGAAGGAATATCGCAAAAACGATAAATTCAAAAAACTTCCGCCTTCCTACCGCGTGGTAAAATCTTCGCGGGTTCAAATACTTCATACGCCCTCACCTTCACAAAATACTCTATTCCAAGGCTTTCACAGCCTTAAAATCCTCAATCTGCAAGCCCGGCTTTTATGCTTAAAGCAAGCGTCGGTTTGCGCGTTGTAATGTTGACTACCTTTTTCTCTAAAAAGTGACGGATCAAACCTTCATCATTGACCGTCCACACCGATATGCCAATGCCATTTTCATGCATCTTTTCAATAAAGCGATCGGTGCAAACGCCATAATAAATATTGATAATATCAAATCCGCGCTGCCTGCATGTATGGATCACGCTGTCTGCCGCCTGATCAAGCGCGGCATCAAACGCAGGCGTACCGGCGACAAGTTCACCATGAAACAGGTTTTTATACTGCTCCCGCAGTGTGCGGTTGATTTCTTCAACGTTATAAAAAACCCGCACTTTGCCTTTGACTGCTTCATGTTCTGACAGCGCCGGGTTGAATGATCCTGAAAAAATGACCCTTTCTGTGACACCACACTCCCGCGCCAAACGAAGGACATCTAATTCGATATCATTGTCTTTCAGATCACAATTGATACGCATGCTCGGATGCGTTTTCAAAAGTAAAAAAACATCTTTCAATCGCGGTGAACGCATATACTCCTCGTCTGATACACTGTCGTGACAGATGACGAGCGTGCCGTCCTGCGCCTTGTGAATATCAATCTCAAACGCGTCTACAGAAAGGGTAAGCGCATGTCTAACATGCTCCATGGAATTATCCGGTGTATGATCGCAGCCAGAATGCGCGGTAATCTCCGTGTCTAATACCATCTTACAAATGCTCCTTCCGGATGACAATTTCGCGGCCATACCAACGCCAGCAATCTTTCATCAAAATGTAAAGGATTACACCTGCTGCCCAACAGTACATTTTGTGAAAGGCTCTGCCAATATCTTAATCGAAGAATTGTCATATGTCAACAAAAAGCTTTGCATTTAATCCGGCGTGCTTTGGTTAACTTTTTTCATTTGAGCTCAATTTTTTACACAAATTATTTTACTTCAGGCGATATTCTCTAAAATTTTATTAAATTTTTACATGATTTTTACAATTTGAAAATATGAAAAAAACTGATGTTTTACATGATTTTTTATGGACGAAATTTTCAAAACAGCTCCTTCCCTCCGGCGAAACGTTCGCTTTTATAGACGGTTTCAAAAAAGAAAAACACGCTCTGAAGCAGAGCGTGTTTTTCTTTGCGACATGAAAATTTTATGGTGACAGTTTAACATTTCTGCCGTACAGCCACTGTAAAACTGCAACAAGTTCAATCGTTTCTTTTTATATTTACGGCAAGCGTCGGTCTGCGCGTTGTAATATTGACTACCCTTTTCTCCAGAAAATGGCGAATCGTTGGCTCATCGTTGACCGTCCAGACAGAAACGCCAATGCCTTCATCACGCAGCTTTTCGATGAATCGATCCGTGCACACGCCGTAATATGCATTCACGACATCAAACCCGCATGCTTTACACGTTTCAATAACGCCATCTGCCGCTTGATCAAGTACAGCGTCAAACTTCTGCGTACCGAGAGCCCCCTGACCTTGAAACACATCTGCACATTGATCGCGAAGGGCCTGGCCGACCTGCTCGGCATTGAAATATATCCGCACTTTTCCTTTGACAGCTTGATGATTTGACAATGCCGGATTAAACGATCCGGAAAAAATGATTTTTTCCGTAACACCGCATTCCTCCGCTAAACGGAGGACGTCCAGTTCAATATCACAGTCTTTCAAATCACAGTTAATACACATACTTGGATGGGAGCGCAGCCGTTCAAACACCTCTTTCAGGCGCGGTGCACGCATATATTCCTCATCGGATTTGCTGTCATGACAAATAACCAGCGTGCCGTCCAACGCTTTATGAACGTCGATTTCAAACGCATCCACAGGAAGAGAAAGCGCATGTTGAACATGTTCCATTGAATTATCCGGTGTTTGATCGCAGCCGGAATGTGCGGTAATCTGTGTCTCCATCAACCCATTTCTCCTTATTTACACAATTTGACTGAGTGTTTTCGCCCATGTAGCGGAATACTATGCCCCCAGGTACTGCAAAATAGCTTCATAGCTTTGACTGACCAATACGATCCGGTTATGATCTACGCGCTGCTGCGCATCGGCATACCAGATCGCATCGATCCCGCAATCTGCCGCCCCTAAAATATCGGCCTGAAAATTGTCGCCGATCATGACACATTGCTCCGCTCCGGCGCCAGCCCGGCGGAGCGCTTCTTCAAAAATCAGAGGTGATGGTTTGGCCGCACCGATCTCCTCAGACGTGACCATCGCAGTTACATAGGGTGCAATGGGGGAAAGCTTTACACGCTGATACTGGTTATGACGAATCCCGTTTGTGACAACACACAATGAATAGCGCGCAGCAAGGCGGCGGCAGAACTCTGCCGCCCCTTCGAACGGAATCACGCTCTGCGCCAGATGCGCGACATAGCGCTTTGCGAAAAGCGCAGGATCCCCCTGCTTCCCTGTTTGCTCCAAGAGCTGCCGAAAACGCTCAGTCCGAAGAAGGTCTATCGTGATCTCCTTACGTTCCAACATCGTCCACAGCTTTTGATTAATATCGCTGTAAAGGGAATATTCTTCACATGTAAACAGCAAATCCAGATCTTCCGCCGCGGCAAAAAAACAAATCTTCTCGCTCGCTGCAAAGTCAAAAACAGTGCCATCGAGATCAAGAAGCACGGTTTTATACGGTTTCATGCTTGATAAACGCCGTCCTTCCGGTTTGATAGAGATTCGAGCCGTAGGTGTCGATCGCGACGATCGCCGGAAATCCCTTCACCTCGAGCCGCTTCATCGATTCGCATCCAAGTTCCTCAAAGGCAATGACCTCGAGCGACTTGACACAGTCGGCGATCACGGCGCCCGCACCGCCGATCGCGGCAAAATACACGGCGCCGAAGCGCTTCATCGCCTCAATCACAGGCGGCCTGCGATCGCCCTTTCCGATCATGCCGGCCAGGCCGTGTTCGATCAGCCGCGGGGCGAAAACATCCATTCTGCCGGATGTAGTCGGGCCGCAGGAGCCGATGATCAGGTCATCGTGCGCAGGCGTCGGCCCTGCGTAATAGATGACCGCGTTACGCAGATCTGCCGGCAGCGGCAGGCCCTGATCCAGCAATGCGATCAGGCGCTTGTGTGCAGCATCGCGCGCCGTATACAGCGTTCCCGTCAGGCTGACGGTATCGCCGGCGTGCAGCTCCGGCAGACGGGCACGCAGCTCAGAGAGCAAAATCTCGTGTTCAGCCATTCTGCTTATCATCCTTTTCCGTTGGGATTTCTTCTGCCGGTTTTCCGGCACGGATGCGCTCGATCAGGTCGTGAAGCGAGTTGACCTTGATGGTGTGTACTGCATCGCTGTACGTTTCACCATTCTCAGCCGGTTCAAGCGCGACAGTGATCTCACCGAAGCGCTCCTGAACATCAAGTGCGCCTGCACGCAGGTCGTCCATTACATTCTTGAGCTGAGCGAGCGCGAGCTCGGCATTATTCGCCTGCGCCTGCGCCGCCTGGATCAGCGGTTTGAGGCGTTCCTTTGCGGCTGCGAGATATTCTTCCGTCTCGCCCTTCAGGCGGCGCACGGTCTCCTCGGACTGGCTCTCCCTTTCTCTTGCGCGCTTGATTGCCGACAGCTCGATCTGCGTGATATTCCCCTTGAGCGCTTCGTATTCACGTGCGGTACCGGCAAGCGTCTCTATCTGTTCATGCAGTTCGGTTGTTTCTTTTGTCTGTGCAGTAGCAATCGCTATTTGCTCAAGAAGGTCTGCACGCAGCTTTGCCTCCGTCTCCTCGGCGGACTGACGCATCTCTGCCAGCCTGACCTCATAGGACACGCGCAGATCCTCGCACTGCTCGTCTCCCTTGATAGAGCAAAGCGTAAGCGCGTCCTGCGCATCCTTTTCCTGCGCGGCGAGGCGCCGCTCAAACTCCTCCTGCTGCGCCTGCATCTGCGCCTGCAACGCTTGCTGCTGTGCCTGCAGCGTCTGCAGCTCCTTCTGGAGCGCGCCTATCTGCGCTGTGAGCGACTGGATCTGCGCGTTCTTGTCTTCCAGCTCCGCTTTTGTTTTTTTCGCCGTCTCCTCGATATAATTGGTGACGTCCTCTTTATGGAAGCCGCCGACAACGGCTATTCTAAACATTTTATCGTTCATCCACAAACCCTCCCCTTTTTCGGTTCGACAGATTTTTACTTTTGCTTTTTTAGTATAGCATATTTATCCGCAAAACGACAACTTTATTTCCACAAAGCACGCTGATTTTTTCCATATTACTATAATCAGTCGAAAAACTTATTTTCTTTGGAACATAAGAAAAGATCGTGTTTTTTATTCCATCGGTGGTATACTGTTACCACAAACTGATAAAAGGAAGTGTATGCATGGCAAACATCATTATCGCGCCTTCCAAATATGTGCAAGGCGGCGGAGAGCTGAAACACATTGCAAAATACGTCCTCCCGCTCGGCAAAAAGCCATTTTGTCTCGTCAGTGAATCGGGCCTGAAGCGCGTGGAAGCGTCTGTAACGGCAAGCTTTACGGATATCCAGCCCATATTTTCCATCTTTCACGGAGAATGCAGCAAAAACGAGATTGACCGCCTGATCACACTGATGGGCGAATGTGACGTGGTCGTCGGCATCGGCGGGGGCAAAATTCTGGATACGGCTAAGGCCGTCGCTTATTATACCAAAAAGCCTGTCGTCATCGTACCCACGATCGCCTCGACAGACGCCCCCTGCAGCGCGCTGTCGGTGCTCTACACGGATGAGGGCGTATTTGATCAATACCTCTTTCTCCCAGCCAACCCGAACGTCGTGCTGGTAGACACCGAGCTCGTCAGCGCAGCGCCGGCACGTCTGCTCGTCAGCGGCATGGGCGATGCGCTGGCCACTTATTTCGAAGCACGCGCGACGAGGGCTTCGCGCAGCGCGACCTGCGCAGGCGGACATTTGACGCAGGCCGCGTTTGCACTGGCGCAGCTTTGCTATCAAACACTGATCACCAAAGGTCTGCAGGCAAAGCTTGCCGCAGAGCGGAAGGCCTGCACAAAAGCGGTCGAGGATGTCATCGAGGCAAATACCTATCTGAGCGGAATCGGCTTTGAGAGCGGCGGCCTTGCCGGGGCGCACGCGATCCATAACGGTCTGACTGTCCTGCCCCAATGTCACAGCTATTACCACGGAGAAAAGGTGGCCTTCGGCACGCTTGCACAGTTGATGCTTGAAGACGCGCCGATCGAAGAGATCGAAGAGGTAATCGGATTTGCACTGAGCGTAGGACTTCCGGTCACGCTCGAAGACATCGGTATTGCCGCCCCAAGCGAAGAAGAGATCATGGCGGTCGCGAATGCCACGTGTGCGGAAGGCGAATCGATCTACAACATGCCCATGGAGATCACCCCCGCCAAGGTTCGCGCGGCGATCCTGGCGGCGGATGCGATGGGGCATCATTACAAAGCGCTTTGAAGCCGGATACGACAGCGCCCCGATGCAGCCTGCATCGGGGCGCTGTTATCATCTGTACCGGCATCAGCCTGATCTATCTCGTGCACGGAAAATACCCTATTATACCAATTCAAAGTCCAACATATCCCGGATCTGCACCTTCTCATCGACGCCATCAAAGACCTCTTTCAGCCTCAGTCCCTGCGGAGTCAGCTCAAAAACGCAGCGCTCCGTTACATAGAGCACTTTTTGTCCATTGGCAATTGCATTTTTTGCCGAAAAGCTGATTGCAGAGATCTGCTTTTTGATCTTTCGGATGCCGCCTTCCTGCTCGATCGAGATTTTCCCTTCTCTGCTGACGGCCTGAAGGCCTTTTGTCGTAAATGTGCAGCAGAAAACGATCCTTTTCGTGGCGACCGTGATATTTGCAAAACCGCCGATCCCGGAATAGACGCCGCCAAGGGAATGGGCGTTGACATTGCCCATGGCATCCACCTCCGCCGCGCCCATAAAGCAAACATCAAGTCCGCCGCCATCATAAAAGTCGAACTGCGTGGCCATATCGCAGACCATATCCGAGCCGACAGTCGCCCCAAAATTGGCGCCGGGAGCGGGCAGGCCGCCGAAGCCACCAGCCTCCACGGTCAGGGTCAGATCCTGCAGCAGCCCCATTCTGGAAGCGTAGGTGCCGACCTTTTCCGGGATACCGATGCCGATATTCACGATATCGCCTGCACGCAGCTCTTTAGCGGCGCGTCTGCCGATGATATCCGCCGACTCGTCCGCGGAATTTTTCGCCTTTTGGGCCGGCGAGCGGAGCTTACCCATCCAATAATCCATATGCCTGGGATGCACGTGGATATCGCCGGACAAAATAGGATTCGTCTGATACCGCTCCGGCACGTCCTCGCATACGACGACCGCATCGACCAGCGCACCCGGGATGATGACATTGCGCGGCCTGATATGAAGGTTGCTCACCCGCTCCACCTGAACGATGACCTTCCCGCCGTTTGCATGAACCGCCTGCGCCAGAGAGAGAGCATCCACCGTCACGGGTTCATTTTCAAATGAGATGTTTCCTGCGCCGTCGACTGTGGTTCCGCGGATAAAGGCGACGTCGAATTTCGGCACTTTGTAGGCCAGGAATGCTTCGCCGTCGATCTCAACAAGATGGACGAACTTTTCCTGAGAAGAAGCGTTTAATCCCGGTCCATCGATGCGCGGGTCGACAAAAAGGTTCAGCCCCACTTTGCTGATATAAAAATTCTGTCCGGCGGCAGCGGCCCGTGTCACATGCGACAGCACACCCAGCGGCATACAGTAACATTCGATCGCATTTTCCTTTGTAAGGCGCATCACGCCCGGCATGCTTTTGAGGTGGCCTGTAATGACACGGCTGACCGCGCCCGCGACAACCGGCTGATCGCCCAGTTCCGTCTCATCCCAGCCGCCGAACCCTGCCGCTGCAAAATAGGTCAGATTTTTCGGATGCCCTGTCCGGCGGAAACGCTCTGCCAGCGCGCTGTGCAGCACGAATGGGTTGCTCAGCGCCAAAAAAGAGTTGATGCCGATCAGGTCGCCATCCCGGATCAGCTGCACGGCTTCTTCCGGCGTCATAATTTGATACATAACAATGCCCTCCTCATACTTTATCAGGCAAATACAAAACCGCCCAAACTGCGGTCATCATACAATAGCTGCAAAGCAGCTGCAGACAGCGTTCAAGCAAAAAGCATGGCGTTCCGTCAGCGGAACGCCATGCTTTTTCTGGCGCGCTCGGCGGGAGTCGAACCCACAACCAACGGCGTCGGAGGCCGCTACTCTATCCATTGAGCCACGAGCGCATGTAATCTCCCGGCTCGACTCATCTATCTCACCGGGAGAACATTCAATTGTTAATTGCCGTCTGCGGCGGCACGCCTATAGAATCTCAACATGTCTTTTCAGAGAGACGGCATGCGCAGATATAATGATCGTTCTGCAATCATTATATCACATAAATGCGCCGGCTGCAAAGGAAATTATCGATGTTCCAAAAAATAATGCATAAGGCGGAATCGCTCTGCCGAATCGTCAGACTTGTCCGCGGTCGTTCTCCGCCAGGATCTGCAAAGCGCCTACTGCCGCGCGGATAGCCTGATCCATGTCGAATACCTGTGGGTTTGAAAGGCCTGCAGCTGCGCGTTCCTGATTCCAGATCACATGAAAGATCGCTCCTGCTCTGACACGGCGCTTTGCCGCGGTAACAAAAAGCGTGGAGGCCTCCATCTCGCTGGCGAGCACGCCAAGGCGCTTCCACGCCTCCCATTTGTACAGAAGCTCCGCTGAGGTTGGCATCCCCTGTGGGTCGTGCTGGCCGTAAAAGGCGTCTTTGCTCTGCACTACACCTGTATGCGCACGAAGCTTCAGGCGCTTTGCAGATTCGCGCAAAGCCGCAACCGCATCGAAATTCGCCGCCGCAGGAAACTCCAGCGGCGCATATTCACGCGTTGTGCCATCCTGCCGTACGGCCGCAGTCGCGATGACGACGTCGCCGCCCAGGATCTCCTCCTGCATGGCGCCACAGGTGCCGATGCGAATAAACGTGTGCACCCCCAGCGTGGCCAGCTCGTCCACCGCGATGGCGGTCGAAGGGCCCCCGATGCCCGTCGAGCACACCATGACCGGTGTGCCGCCGAGCTCGCCCAGGTAGGAAGTGAACTCCCTGCTATCACCCACTTTGCGTGCGTCATCGAAATACCCGGCAATCTTCGCGCTGCGCTTTGGGTCGCCCGGAAGAAGGCAATACCCTGCCGTATCCTCCTCGCTGAGGGCGATATGCATCATTTTGCCATTTACCAGCATGTGCGTTCCTCCTATCAGGTGCTGCCGTGCGCAGCATCAGCCTGGTGCTGAACTTTTTTGATGTTCTTCTCCGCTTTTCCCCGTGGCACCATCACCTCGTGGCCGCACCCGACACAGCGCATTTTGAAATCCATTCCCACACGCGTGACAAGCCAGCGGTTGCTGCCGCAGGGATGGTTCTTTTTCATCTCGAGAATATCGCCAACGTGTATATCCATTTTCTTTCTCACTCCGTTCGCCGGATATAGCGCATGGCCAAACCACACGGTACAGACATAAATTTTACCTTCATTTTATATATTTAATTATTGGCTGTCAATGTGAAAAAACACACCATACCGCAAATTTTCATTTTCAGGTTGCGCCCCTCCTTCCGGAGCTGCGCGGTGCAGAAATAATACAGCGTTTAACATCGCTCTTTTGAAAAATAAAGGAGGAAAACGTTATGGCAAAGCAGAAATTCCTGCCGGAGGGCACGCTTTTATACAGCGCTGCCAACCAGGCCGCGATCGCATCCGCCGCAGCTCTCTGTGAGGCAATGCATGCGCAGCGCGTACTGGAGGCGCGCGCCGTCCTCTGCGACGAGCATCACAATCTCGTTGTGGAGCTTGGCGGGGGGCTCAGCGGCTTTATTCCCAGAAACGAGACAGCAGTGGGTATCGCCGAGGGCACTACACGCGATATCGCCGTTCTCTCCCGTGTGGGAAAGGCCGTAAGCTTTCGCGTAACAGATATTCAGGATGAAAAAATCATCCTCTCCCGCCGGCTCGCGCAGGAGGACGCCATTTCATATTATATGACGCAGGCTGCCCCCGGTGATGTCATACGTGCAAAAGTGACGCATATCGAAGCGTTTGGCGCGTTTGCGGACGTCGGCTGCGGGATCGTATCCCTCCTGGGGATCGAGCACATCTCCATCTCCCGTATCCGCCATCCTGCCGAACGATTTTGCTGCGGACAGGATATTTACGCTGTGATCTCCGCGATCGACCAGATGCGCAGACGCTTGAGCCTGACGCATAAAGAACTTCTCGGCACGTGGGAGGAGAATGTGCGCGGATTTGCCGCCGGGCAGACAGTGCGCGGAATCATCCGCGGCATCGAAGACTACGGCGTATTTGTGGAATTACGTCCGAACCTGTCCGGTCTGGCGGAGAAACGCGACGGCATTCGCGAAGGGCAGGAAGCCTCCGTATTCATCAAGTCAATCCTCCCTGAGCGCATGAAGATCAAACTCATCATCATCGACCACTACGACAGGCCCGTTGCCTATCCGCGTGCAATGGATTATCCCGCGCTGCCGGAACACATCAGCCGCTGGCGCTATACGCCGGAAGTGTGCGCGCTGAAAAAAATTGAGACTATTTTTGATCCGGACGCGCAATAAATTGCCCTCCGCCGCACAAACCACTTCATACGGTGAACGCCGCGCAGGCGATCGGCCTGTTCAGATATAACGCTCCAGAATAACGCCCTGCCTGCCCCTGCGCGATATGCCGCCAAGGGCGCTGAAGCGCATCTTCCCAAAGCCACGCACGGCGATTATGTCGCCGGGCGCGACCGTCTTTTCCGCTTTCTGACACTCCATGCTGTTCACGAACACGCGGCCCGCTGCAATCAAACGCTGCGCCTCGCCGCGCGGCAGTGAAAAGCCGGCGCTCACCAGATTGTCCAGGCGAAGCGACGCCACCGTGTCTCGAATTTCGCGCACATGTGTTTCGGGCACTTCGAGCGCGTCAAGCGGCAGGTCGGACAGTACGATTTTGACGCGCCCGACACTGTCGAGATTCGAGCGCACATACTCAGCCGTCGCACGCAGAAGCAGAATGTCCGCGCCGCCCGCATAGACGAGGATATCTCCGACGTTTTCGCGCTTAATGCCAGCCGCCATAAGCGCCCCGAGATAATCGCGGTGGGTCAGCGTCTGATCCGAGGCATGCTGCGCGCGCAGCGCGCAAAACGGAAGATCATCCGCTTCCAGGGCATCCTCTTCCATATAATCCGGAAGAAAAAGCAGGCACTCCCGCTCCGCACCTTCGTATCCGCCGGAAAAGGCATAAGTGTGCGCGGCATTTTTCTGAATAACCGCACGCGCGAGGGCGGCCGCGCGCAGATCGAGAAATGCGCTCGCCGTTATGATCTGGCGCTCAGCGCAGGTGTACAGAAGATCATGCACATGCGCGGCGAATATCCGCTCCTGCGCATCATGCGAAATATTTTGCAGATACTCCCTGTCTTTTCTCATATCTATCCTCCATTATAAGACAAATAACCGGCATGTAAACATGCCGGTTATTGATCATGAAATAAACGAACGCCCCGTTATGCGGCCTTTTTTCTGCCCAATTTGCGGAACTTTGTCCACAGCGGTCCGGCAAGGAAAGCAGAGGAATAGCCGCCCGCGACGACGCCGACGATCAGCGGAAGCGCAAAATTTTTGATTGAGGAAACGCCGAAAATATACAGCATGACGATTGGGAAAAGCGTGGTAAGCGTCGTATTGACCGTACGCATAAGCGTCTGCCAGATGCTCTGCTCGACAACCTCGTCAAAGGATGCTTTCCCTGAAAATCTTCTGTTTTCACGAACACGGTCGAAAACGATGATACTGGCGTTGATGGAATAGCCGAGGATCGTAAGCGCCGCAGCAATAAAATTCATATCCATCGGGATGCGGAAAATAATATATACGCTCAACATGACAAGCAGATCGTGCGTCAGCGTGCAGACCGCAGCAAGACCGGACTTGAATTCAAAGCGAATTGTGATGTACGCAAGCATCAGAACAATCGCCAAAAACGCGGAAAAAACAGCCGCAAGCTGCAAATCCTTTCCAACAGAAGCAGAAACATTCTCCACATTCAGCCTGTCGGAATCGGAAAGGTTGTATTCCGCCTTCAGTTTCTCGAAAATTTCATCGCGCGTCTCGGTCGGAATGTCAAGCGTGCTGATCTGTACTTCCGTACCGTCGCCGGTGCGGACGACACTGGAAGCCGGTTTGGAAGTAACCTCCTCCACGATCTGCTCGACTTTTGCGACCTCAGCATCGCCGACCTGCGTGTGAAGGGCAATGTGCATAGTCGTACCGCCGACAAAGTCAACGCCGAAATTGAAGAGGTTCACGCCGAAAGGCAGCAGTATGAGGCCGGCCAGCCCGACAATAACAAACAGGACCGCCACGATGCCGAAAATTTTAAAGTTCTTGACGATTTCAAACTTTGGTTTCATTTCATACGCCTCCTTTCTTACGCTCCGTAAAACTTGACATTGCGAATCTTGAAATCAACCAGGCGGTTCAGAAGGAAATGCGTAACAGTGAGCGCCGTAAACATGGAAACAATGACGCCGATTCCGAGTGTTTTTGCAAAGCCGATGATCGTTCCGATGCTGTACATATGATTTGCGATCAGCAAGACGAGCACAGCGATCAGCGTGGTGATATTGGAGTCTAAGATCGCAGTAAACGCACGGTGGAAGCCCATGTCGATTGCGGATTTCAACGTCTTGCCCAGCTTGAGTTCTTCTTTGATCCTCTCGAAAATAATGACGTTTGCATCGACCGCCATACCGATTGACAGGATAACGCCCGCAATTCCGGGAAGCGTCAGGTTCGTACGCGTAAGGGCAAGGATGATACAATCCAGCGCGATATAGAAAATCAGTGCGAGCGTCGCCACCACGCCGGGCAGACGGTATATGACGATCATGAGGATCGCAATCAGAATAAAGCCGATCAAACCGGCAAACAGGCTTGTCTCAAGCGATTTTTCACCCAGCTGCGGTCCCACCGAGCGCAGTTCCGTCTGCTGAAGGCTGAACGGAAGTTTGCCTGCAGAGATCAAGTGCGCCAGGTTTGATGCACTGTCCGCGTCAAAATTTCCGGAAATAATGACTTCCTCGGAGACAATGCCTGTCTCGGCATATTCCGAACCAACCGCAGGAATGCTGAGCTCTTTGCCGTCCATATAAATGCCAATATAGTTCTTCCCCTCGGCGGCACGGTTTGCCGCTGCTTTCGTCATGGCAGCAAACTTCTCCACCGCCTCGGGCTTCAGCGTCAAAACGACATAATGCTGTGAGATATTTGTGGCATCAATCGGGCCGAAATTCGACCTCGCGTCTTTGATCTCGTCGCCCGTCATCACCATATTGCCATCGGCATCACGAAATTCCAGCTGCGCGGTGGAGCCGAGCTGCTGGACAGCCTCTTCCGGATCGTCAATGCTCGGGATCTCCACATAAATGCGTTCGCCCATCAGACGAACCTGTGCCTCGGTATATCCGAGGTTGATCACGCGCTTTTGCATCATGCTCAGCGCAATGTTCAGATTATCCCTGAATTCGTCATCCGACATTCCCTCAGGCCGTTCCGCCTCAAACGTGATCGCGGAGCCGCCGACCAGATCAAGGCCCTGCTTGATGCCGTTTTCCTTATCGAGCACGCTGGGAATTTTGACAAACCCCAGGTCAAGGCCAAAAGCGGCGGTACAGCAAAGCAGGACGATCACAAGAATAACGGCGGTAAAAGATATGATACTTTTGCTCATATTTCAGGTCGCCTCCTGTATATTGTTACCATTCCGGTAAAATGACACTTTTTTATTATAATCCCCAGTGCCGCCGATGTCAATCAAAACCAGAGCCTTGAGATATCGTGGATGGGCAATCTGTCAGCACATCTCTATGCCGGCAGGTTTTGTCACTGCATAAAGAAAACGGGCTGGGAAAGTTCCCACCCGTTCCCTTTAGCGCATACATCGCTGTGTCTCTGCGATAAACAGATGCTTCTCTCATTCTGCGGCCATGCGACCGCTTTTGCTAAATTCTGACGTCCTTCGACAGATCAAGTTCATTATCCAGGCTGCCGATTTTCGGTTTAACCACAGTTTCCACAAAGTTTTCCACCTGTGAGGGGCAGCGGCCAATGTAGTTTTGCGCGTTGAGCTCCGCCTCGATCTCGGCACGCGACATATTAAATGCCGGATCGGCCGCGATACGATCGATCAAATCGTTTGAAAGCCCTTCCTCTTTGACGCGCCTGCCGGCGGCCATGGAATGCATGCGGATGCGCTCGTGCAGCTCCTGCCGGTTCCCGCCGGCTTTGACAGCGCTCATCATAATGTTTTCCGTCGCCATAAAGGGCAGTTCGTTCTGCACATGTGCGGCGATCACCTTCGGGTAAACGACGAGCCCCGAGACAATATTCAGATAAATATTCAGAATCGCATCGACGGCAAGGAACGCTTCCGGTACAGAAACGCGTTTATTGGCCGAGTCATCAAGCGTGCGCTCAAACCACTGCTGATAAGCAGTGAAAGCAGGGTTCAGCGAATCGGTAATGACATAGCGCGCGAGTGCGCAGATGCGCTCCGAACGCATGGGGTTGCGCTTATACGGCATGGCGGACGAGCCGATCTGTGACTTTTCAAAAGGCTCCTCCACCTCTTTCAAATGCTGAAGGAGGCGCAAATCGGTAGCGAACTTGCCTGCGCTCTGCGCGATGCCGGAAAGCGTCGCGAGCACCTGCGCGTCGATCTTGCGCGAATACGTCTGACCGGAGACCGGAACCGTTCCGGAAAAGCCGAAGCTCTCGGCAATCATGCGCTCGGCCTGTATCACCTTTTCCTCATCGCCGTCAAAAAGCTCCATAAAACTCGCCTGTGTGCCGGTGGTGCCCTTCGACCCGAGCAGCTTCAAATTCTCAAGGCGAAAGTCGACCTCCTCCAGATCCATCATCAGCTCGTTTGCCCAAAGTGTCGCGCGCTTGCCGACCGTTGTCAGCTGCGCGGGCTGAAAATGCGTAAAGCCCAGCGTGGGAAGCGATTTGTATGCAAGCGCAAATCTGCTGAGGCGTGCAATCACAGCGACAAGCTTTTTGCGCACGAGGAGAAGCGCCTCTTTCTCCTGTATAATATCCGTATTATCGCCCACATAAGCGCTCGTTGCGCCCAGATGGATGATTCCTGCGGCTTTAGGGCACTTCAGGCCATAGGTATACACATGCGCCATGACGTCGTGGCGGACCTCATGCTCGCGCTTGGCTGCGACCTCGTAATCGATGTCGTCGATATGCGCTTCCAACTCATCAATCTGCTCCTGTGTGACGGGGAGGCCGAGCTTATGCTCCGCCTTTGCAAGCGCCACCCACAGTCTTCTCCAGGTCTTGAACTTCATGTCAGAAGAAAAAATATAGAGCATCTCCGGGCTTGCGTAACGCGAGGAAAACGGACTTTCATACGTATCGTACACAGAATATCTCTCCCCTGCTTTTATTTTTTTGGCGCTTTATCGCCCGTGCGGGCATAGCCCGCGGACAGACCATGCCGCCGCGAAGGATTTTGATTTTACAGTCCGCGCGCCGCACCCCCTTGCGGAAGTGCGGCGTGCGGTTATTATTGTGTTCAGCACTCCTGACCGTTTTTGATAAATGTCTCAAGGCGGTCAAGCCCGCGATCGATATCCTGCATAGAAACAGCATACGACCAGCGGATATAATTCGGCGCACCAAAGCCGGAGCATGGAACGGTTGCGACCAGGCCCTTTTCCAAAAAGAGTTTTGCAAAATCATCGCCGTTTCTGATCTCCACGCCGTACAGCTTTTTGCCGACAAAATGCTCGATATTCATCATGACATAAAACGCACCGTGCGGTGTAATGCAGCTGACGCCGTCGATGGCATTCATACGCCCGCAGATATGGCGGCGGCGCTCGTCAAAGCTCTGCCGCATGGACTCGATGCCTTCCTGAGGGCCGGAAAGCGCCTCCAAGGCGGCCATCTGCGAAACAGAACTCGGCGCGCCGGTCGAGTGGCTCTGATAGTTTGCCATGACCTTCGCGATCTCATCATTGGCTGCGGCATATCCGATACGCCAGCCGGTCATTGCGTAGCTCTTCGAGACGCCGTTGATCAGAATGGTGAGATCCTTGATCTCCTCGCCAAGCGACGCCACGGAGACTGCTTCCACGCCGTCATAGACCAGGTTGCAGTAAATCTCATCAGAAATAATATAAATGCCGTGCTTCACGCAAACTTTGCCGATAGCAAGAAGCTCGTCTTTCGTATAGACCATGCCGGTCGGATTGGATGGAGAATTCAGCATCAGCGCCTTGGTCTTATCCGTGATCGCCGCTTCAAGCTGCTCGGCGGTCATCTTGAATTCCGCGCTCTCAGGCGCATCGACAACGACAGGCGTCGCCCCGCTCATCTTGATCATCTCATAATAACTGACCCAGTACGGCGCAGGAAGGATCACCTCATCACCCGGATTGACCAGCGCCATGAGCGCGATAAAGAGGTTATGCTTCGCACCGCTGGAGATGACGATCTGAGACGGCTGGTAGCGTACGCCCGTCTCTGCGAGCAGCCTTGCGCAGACCGCTTCGCGCAGCGGAATAAGCCCGGCCGCCGGCGTATACTTCGTCACGTTGGAATGGATCGCCGCGATTGCCGCCTCTTTGATATTGTCCGGCGTGTCAAAATCCGGCTCGCCCGCACCAAAACCGACAACGTCGATGCCGTCCTTTTTCATCTGCTTATATAAAGCATCGATTGCGAGCGTTGTGGACGCCTGAACCGCCGACGCGATACTGGAAAGTGATTTTTTCACAAAAAATTCCTCCATACGTCAATATATGAAGTATCATACACCTGAACTTGCAGAATTTCAACCCTCAAAAAGAAATTTATTGCAATTCTGCATTTTCAGAAGTTTCATGTTTCAAAATTACTTCAAAATCGACAAAGCGGCGCCAATCGCCGTAGCATAATCCGCATGCTCGGGGATCGTAAACTTCACAGGGTACATTGCCTCGAGCATATCGAACACGCTCTTTCCGTACGGGATCATTGTCAGATTCCCTGTCAGAATGATGTCGCGCGTATTGTCGCTGCGCGCGGCGAACACCGAAAACATACCGATCGACTGGAACACCAGATTCAAAACGCCGAGTGCCAGATCAGCGGAGCTGGCCATGTCGCTGACCTTGCCGAAATTCGAAGCGGTCGTCTCCAGATTCAAGTTGGAAAGGCGTTGCTTTGAAATATCCCCGATCGACAAATCGATATTCTTCAGGTTCCCGCCCTCGGCGAGTTCCACAATATGCTGAAAATCACGCACATGGAACATACAGTCGGAAAGACCGAGGAGCGTGCCGCCGCCCACTCCGCTGCCTCCAAGATGAGTCACCTCACTCCCGACGACCTTGACAAGCGCCGTGCCCGTGCCCATGCTGACGATAATCGCGCGCTGAACGCCCGTAAGATACTGTCCGCCATAGCCGATGGCCAGAAATTCATCCACCTGCGTATTACGGATCCCGTTCAGCTCCTGGCCAATGTGCGACGACCCTACGCCCGTCGATAAAATCTGATCGACGTCTGAAAGTTTCCACCCGTTGGAAGAAATAAACCTGCCAAGTGCGCCGTACGCAGAAGTGACAGGGTCGTCGGCGCGCACCTTCATTGCGCTTTGCAGCTTTCCATGTTCCAGACCCACGATCTTTGTCGTGCTGCCGCCGATATCAATACCAATGATCAGTCCCATAACATTTCCTTTCGCAGCCTTTAATCTTTTGCAGAAAAGGTGCCGGACGGCTGCTTGATGTTCCTTAAAATTCCGCCGTGCCGACCGTTCTCGGGAACGGGATAACGTCGCGGATATTGGAAATACCCGTCAAATACATGATCAGACGCTCAAATCCCAGACCGAAGCCGGCATGCTTCGCGCCGCCAAAACGTCTGAGATCAAGATACCAGGAATAATCTTCGGGGTTCAGGCCGCATTCTTCCATGCGGGAAAGAAGCACGTCGAGACGTTCCTCTCTCTGGCTGCCGCCGATCATTTCGCCAACGCCGGGTACGAGCAGGTCCATTGCGGCAACTGTCTTGCCGTCGTCGTTCAGACGCATGTAAAAGGCTTTGATCTCCTTCGGATAATCCGTGACAAACGTCGGGCGCTTCATGATCTGTTCGGTCAGATAGCGCTCGTGCTCCGTCTGCAGATCACAGCCCCAGAAGACGGGATATTCAAAATTGTCCTTATTCTTCTCCAGAAGTTCGACCGCCTGGGTATAGGTCAGGTGTCCGAACTTCTCCGCGTTGACGATGGACTCCAGCCGCTGCGTAAGGCCTTTGTCGACAAACGCATTGAAAAACGCGATCTCCTCCGGACACTCATCCAGCACATAACGGATCACAAAGCGCACCATATCCTCGGCAAGGGCCATATCGTCATTCAGGTCAGCAAAGGCAATTTCAGGTTCGATCATCCAGAACTCCGCCGCATGGCGCGGTGTGTTGGAATTCTCCGCCCGGAAGGTGGGGCCGAAGGTATAGGTCTTTCCAAACGCCATGGCGAACGTCTCTGCCTCCAGCTGACCGGAGACGGTGAGGCTCGTCATCTTGCCAAAAAAGTCCTGAGAGAAGTCGACGCTGCCGTCCTCGCCGCGCGGCGGATTCTCCGCGTCAAGGGTAGTGACACGGAACATTTCACCCGCGCCCTCGCAGTCGCTCCCGGTGATGAGGGGCGTATGCGCATATACAAAGCCGCGCTCATTGAAAAATTTATGGATGCCAAACGCCGCGACGGAACGCACACGGAAAGCGGCGCTGAACAGATTGGTCCTCGGGCGCAGATGCGCGATCGTGCGCAGGAACTCCACGCTGTGGCGCTTTTTCTGCAGAGGATACTCCGGTGAGGACTCCCCTTCGACCGAAATTTCAGATGCCTTGAGTTCGATCGGCTGTTTGGGATTCGGGCTCTCAACAAGCGTTCCGGACACGACAAGCGCCGCGCCGACGTTGCACTTCATAATCTCTCTGAAATTCGGCAGCGATTCATCGAGGACGATCTGCAGATTCTTAAAATACGAGCCGTCGTTCAGCTCGATAAACCCGTAAGCCTTCAGATCTCTCGACGTACGGATCCACCCGCCTACCGTGACGGTGCGGCCTGTCATCTCCTGCTGATGCAGAAAAATCGATTTTACCTGTGTCAATTCCATATTCTCCTCCAAGTCTTCCAAGAGCGTAACAGCACGCTCTGTCATAATCTATCAAAGCGTTTTCAGGTCGGCAAGCATCTGGTACCCTTGACTTCCTGTGATTATTTACTCATATTTCAGCAGCTGTTGCAACCGTTCGCGCATGCTTTCTGTCCGCTTCCTGAAGC
>CAKTWY010000015.1 GCA_934630445.1 uncultured Eubacteriales bacterium | reverse complement strand
ATGATACATGGCCGTGTCGATCTTCGGGAAGATATAGAAAGCGGCTTTCGGCTTTACCGCGCTCACGCCCGGGATGGAATTGAGCGCGTCAAAGATGAATCTGCGCTGCTCAAAAATGCGCCCGCCGGGCAGGAGAAGCTCATCCGCGCTCTGATAGCCGCCGAGCGCAGTCTGGATGATGGACTGCGCGGGTACGTTGGCGCACAGGCGCATGGAAGAGAGCATATTGAGCCCCTCAATATACCCCTTTGCGCGCGATTTGTCGCCGCTCAGGCACATCCATCCGCTGCGGAAACCCGCCACGCGGTGCGACTTCGACAGGCCGTTGAACGTCACGCAGAAAAGGTCCGGGCACAGCGACGCGATCGACACGTGCTCCAGCCCATCCATCACAAGGCGGTCGTAAATTTCATCGGCAAAAATAATCAAACCGTGGCGGCGCGCGATGTCCACGATCCGCTCGAGAAGCTCGCGGGGATAAAGCGCGCCGGTGGGGTTGTTCGGGTTGATCACGACGATGCCCTTTGTCCGGTCGGTGATCTTTTTTTCGATATCGTCAAGATCCGGGAACCACTCGGACTGCTCGTCGCAGATATAATGCACAGGCCGCCCGCCGGCGAGGTTGGCAGTCGCGGTCCAGAGCGGATAGTCCGGCGAGGGGATCAGGATCTCATCCCCGTCGTCAAGAAGGGCCTGCATGGCGAGATTGATCAGCTCGCTGACGCCGTTCCCGGTATAAATATCGTCCAGGCCGACGTTCGGCAGTTTTTTCAGCTGGCAGTACTGCATGATCGCCTTGCGGGCGCTGAAAATCCCCTTCGAATCGGAATAGCCCTGGCAGTCGCGGATATTGAGGATGATGTCCTGCAGAATCTCCTCCGGCGCTGTAAAACCGAAAGGAGCCGGATTGCCGATATTCAGACGCAGAATGCTGATATTATTTGCCATCATGCGGTTCGCCTCGTCAACGACCGGACCTCTCACATCATAACAGACATTATCGAGCTTTGAAGACTTTTCAAATGTTCTCATGTCTTTCCTCCCTTTCAGATCAAAAATTTAAAAATAAAAAACGCCCTAAGCTCTGATGAGCTTAGGGCGAATAAAAATCCGTGTTACCACCTAATTTCGGAGCGCAAGCTCCGCACTTTGCCGATACGCGGGCGCGCGCCCGGATACCGCTTTCCTTTTAACGGCGGAAAACCCGATGGAGCCTACTCGGACGTGCCTTTCGGTCCACAGCTCGGAGACTGCTTCAGCTTCGTCCCTGTGAAGATTCGCACCATCCATCTTCTCTCTGAAAGCACGGGCGGAGTCTACTCTCTCTCGTCATTGCCTTTGCTGTGTGAAATTGGGCTTATCTTAACACATCCGGAGCACAGTGTCAAGCGTTAAATTTTTACCAAAGAAAGAACGGCAGCAAATATTATTCGCCTCTCCTGCCGTCGTTCTGCGTGGGGGTCTTGCGCTTGGCAGCGGCAGCAAACTTGTCCACCTGGGCCTGCGCCTTCGCCGGCTGGAGCATCGTGCCGCACCCGCCGATACATCCGCCCGGACACGCCATGCCCTCGAGGAGATACCCTTCCCTCCGGCCGGCTTTGGCGAGCGTGAGCATTTTTTTGCAGTTTTTCAGGCCCTCCGCGCGATCGACCTTGACTTCCAACTCGGGGTAAAGCTCGTTCACACAGCTGGTAATGGCATTCGCAACGCCGCCAGCCACCGCGTATCCGCGGCCGGCCGATGTGACATGATCGACAAACTGGCTCTCCGTCTCGGAGGCAAACTGGATGTCAAACGCTGCGAAAATGCCCATCAGCTCTTCAAACGTGATGACAAAATCGACATTGCTCTCGACCGTGCGGCGCATTGCCTCAAGTTTTTTTGCCGTGCACGGCCCGATAAAGGCGATCGCCGCCTCCGGCCGGTCGCGCTTGATGGTACGCGCGGTGGCGACCATGGGCGTGAGCTCCTTGGATACGTAATCGGCCAGCTCGGGGAAGCACTTTTTCGCCATGACGGACCAGGACGGGCAGCACGATGTGGCAAGGAAGCGCTCCTCCCCTGTGGCGACCTTGTGGGCGAAGTGGTGCGCCTCCGCAACAGCGCCCGCGTCGGCGCCGACTGCAACCTCGTATACATCCGCAAAGCCGAGCTTCAAAAGCGCGTCTTTTACTTTTTCAGGTGTGGCGAGCGGACCGAACTGGCCGACAAACGCCGGTGCAATCGCGGCGATGACAGTGCGGCCTGTGCGCAGGGCGCGTACGAGCTGGAAAATCTGTGATTTGTCGGAGATCGCGCCAAAGGGGCAGTTGACAAGGCACTGGCCGCAGGCAACGCATTTGTCCGGATCGATTTTCGCGCGACCGAGATGGTCGCTGCCGATCGCGTCCATACCGCAGGCAGCGGCGCAGGGCCTGTCATACTGGATGATGGCATGATACGGGCAGACATCCTTGCAGCGGCCGCAGCGCAGGCATTTGTCGCGGTCGATATGAGAGCGCCCGTCTACAAACGACACGGCTTTTGCCGGGCAGACGCTCATGCACGGGTGCGCCAGGCAGGAGCGGCAGTTGTCGCTTACGACAAAGCTCTTCGTGTCGCACGCGTCGCATGCAAAGGGAATGACATTGATGAGGGGCGGTTCATATACATCGCGCACTTCCTCGCACTTTTCAATACCGCGCGAGATCGGCGCCGGATCGTCCGCTGCGCGCAGCGGCAGCCCCAGCGCAAGGCGCAGGCGCTCACCGACGATTGCCCGCTCTTTAAATACGCTTTCACGGTAAGTCGGTATTTCACCGGGGATGATCTTATAAGGAATTTCTTCGATCCTAGAGTAATCTCCATGCTCGGCAAGCTTTGCCACCTCGGCAAAGACCTGGCGGCGGATCTTGGTGACGGAGGTATAGATTTCTTTCATGCGTTACACATCCTTTGAAATTTCAGCCAGGACCTGGGACATGACCGTCTCGCAGTTGGTCCTGCGGTATTCCGATCCGTTGATACGCACGACCGGCGCTACGTTCGGATGGCTCTGCCCGCCGAGATTTTTGTGCATGGTCACGTTGATCTTCGTGCCGCGCTTGATAATGCCCTTTAAGTCGCGCAGGCTTTCGACCGCCTCAATGATATCGACCGCGCCGCCCATCACACACTGCGTGCAAAGACATACCTCCACGTCGATATTCTTCATAAAAGAACCCCTCCGTTTTTTGATAAGTTTGGGTACCGCACAGCTGTAAAGCGCACATTACAGGCGCCTTTGCCAGCTTGACAATGTCAGTATACTATATTTTCCGTCCAAGCTCAACCGTGCAAAACGGGAAAAAATTTGTATCAAGCAGTTTTTATATTTTTAATATGGTTAAAACTGTCCGAACATCCCTGAGAGAAATCTGCCCGATATCATTCAAAGCGTTTTCGGTATCAACGAAGAATGCGTACCGGATGCTGCTGTATGAATGCTCCACAACATCTACATAAAACACCCAACATATTATAAATTTTATCTTTTCTTTTATCAGAGAGTGTGATATACTGCTCTTTATCAAAGGATACGAATGTAAAATGCCCAAAAAGGAGCGGGAGTGAAGTTTATGAGCAACATCTGGCATGATATCAGTCCCAAGCGCATTAATCCGGACGACTTTATCGCCGTCATCGAGATCGAGAAAGGCAGTAAAAAAAAGTTTGAACTGGACAAGGAAACGGGCCTCATTATCCTCGACCGGATTCTGTATACCTCGACCCACTATCCCGCCAATTACGGCTTTATTCCGCGCACATACGCCGACGACCACGATCCGCTGGATGTGCTTGTGCTCTGCAGCGAGCCGATCGAGCCGCTGAGCATGGTGCGCTGCTATCCAATCGGTGTGATCACGATGATGGACAACGGCCGCTTTGACGAAAAGATCATTGCCATCCCCTTCAACGACCCTACCTATAACTCCTATAACGACATCAGTGAGCTTCCGCCGCATGTTTTTAATGAAATGCGCCACTTTTTCTCCGTCTACAAGGCCCTGGAGGGCAAAGAAACGGCTGTCGACGAAGTGAAAGACCGCAAAGAGGCGGTCGGCATCATCAGTAATGCGCTTGAATTATATGTGGAGACCTTCTGCAAGTAATGTTTCCCTGATACAGGCGCGCTTCCATGCGCGGGCGTGTACGCTGCTTTTGAGACAAAGCGCACGACATACATACAGAGGCTGTCAAAAAAGTCAGACACCCGGCCGGGTCGATTTCTCCCGGTCTTTGGGCCGCTTCACCTTTTTTCCTGACTTTTTTGTTTCTTTCATCTGCGCTGCGGCGCA
Organism: uncultured Eubacteriales bacterium; assembly: GCA_934630445.1. Lineage (GTDB taxonomy): Bacteria > Bacillota > Clostridia > Oscillospirales > Butyricicoccaceae > CAKTWY01. Next base: position 19,245 of record CAKTWY010000015.1, on the reverse strand, counting down.
AAGGACTTCTGGACAAACTGACAGGAGGCCGCATCGACGCGATGCGGCCTCCTATTTGATTGCTCTGTAATCATTCATCCGCACACGGCTCCCCTCACAGGCAAGCGGCGCACGCGAACTGCGGCTATTTTCCCTGCGTTCACCGTTGTGCACGCGCCGATCTGCCGCGTGTTTTTATCGCGCAGACGAGCAGAAGCGTCAGCGTTACCGGAAGCAGCAGGACCTTGCCGAGAGCGGCCAGAAAGGGCAGAATCCCTCCTGACACGGCGCCTGCACAGTACCGCACTGCTGCAGCAATGCCCGCACAGACTAAAAACACGCCGCCGAGTATTGCGCTGAACATGTGAAATCTCTTTTTTTCTTCCATTTTTGATTCCGTCCTTTCCGATGTGCCGCAGCGATCTTTCTGCTTTATAGACGAAACAGACGCGCTCGTTTCTTCAAGATTGCGGAAAAAATCCGGCTGTGGTATAATATCCGCAGCGCGGATATTATACCGCGCATATCGCCTCTCCGAGGCGATGCGCTCAAATTTCATGGCGTGCCGTCGGAGACGGCACATGCCCATTATACCATAAAGCGTGGAACGCTTTATGGTATAATAATCTCAAAATGAACGCAAGCGTTCATTTTGTACGCGGGAGCAGGCTGCCGTCGATTGCGACGGCTAAGATACGCGGCCGGGAACGCATCCCCGGCCGCACAAATTATCTCGTGCACGGAAGGAGACCGGACATGCAAACACAGGACGCCCTGATCCAGGCGCTGAAAACAGTGCGCCCCGTTGCCTGGGATCAGCTGCCGGACCTGAACCTTTATAAAGATCAGGTCCTCTCTTATATGCAGCGGCAGGTACTGAGCTTTGACGAGGAAGACGCGCTGACCTCCGCGATGATCAATAACTATATCAAAGCGGGCCTTCTGCCCCGCGCGGAAGGGAAAAAATATTCCCGCCAGCACATCGCCTGCCTGACGGCCGCATGCGTATTGAAGCAGGTCCTGTCCGTCGGAAACGCCGAGCGCCTCATGCACGAAGAGACGCGGCAGGGCATCGAGCCGTTTTATGAAAAATACCTGTCCGTGCTCGACGAAGCGCTCGCTTCAACCGCAAAAACGCTGGAACAGGCGCCGGAAGATTCGCTTTCGGACCTGGCGCTCCGCCTTGCAATATCCAGTTACGCCCAGCGCCTGGCCTGCATGGAACTGTTAAAGCATCTGACACCGGATGCGCCCGAGCCCCGGCACGGCAAATAACGCGGTTCATACGGCTGTTCCGGTGGCAGACACACAAAAAATCCGGTGCTTTGTTCTCCGGACAAATAACGATAAAGCAAGGGTGCGCTGCGGCTTGGCCGCGGCGCACCCTTGCTGATTTCGCAATTTATTCTTCGTCATCCGTCATGGACTTCTTCGCCTCTTCCATGACCTTCTGCTGGACCATCGGCGGCGCCTCTTCATAGCGCTCGAACTTAAAGGTAAAGGAGCCTCTGCCCTGCGTCATGGAGCGAAGGTCGATCGCGTACGAACTGATCTCCGCCTGCGGAACTTCCGCCTCGACAATCTGTTGGCCGTCCTCGCCGGGGTTCATGCCCATGATGCGGCCGCGGCGCTTGTTCAGGTCGCCGATCACGTCGCCCATATACGAATCCGGCACGACGACGCGCAGCGAGCCGACAGGCTCGAGGAGCACGGGGTTGGCCTGCGGAATGCCCGCCTTATACGCAAGGCGCGCCGCCATCTTGAAGGAAAGCTCGTTGGAGTCGACGTCGTGATACGAACCGTCGATCAGCACAGCGTGCAGGTCGACCATCGGATAGCCCGCGAGCACGCCCTTCTGCATGGCCTCGCGGATGCCCTTTTCGACAGCGGGATGGAAGTTCTTCGGCACGCTGCCGCCGAAAATCTTCTCTTCAAACACGAGATCGTCCGCCTCAATGGGTTCAAACTCCATCTTGACGTGGCCGTACTGGCCGTGGCCGCCGGACTGCTTTTTATGCTTGCCTTCCACAGTGACCTTTTTGCGGATCTTCTCGCGGTAAGGCACCTTGGGCGCGGAAAGTTCGACATCGACGCCGAATTTTGATTTCAGCTTCGAGCAGAGCACATCCAGATGAATATCGCCGGCGCCGGAGATGATATGCTGATGCGTCTCGGAATTGATCTCGCTCGTGAAGGCCGGGTCCTCGTCCTTTAAGCGTGTGAGGCCGGAGGCGATCTTTTCCTCATTGCCCTTTACCTTCGGTGCGATCGCCTGCGAATAGCACGGCACGGCAAAATCGATGCCTTTTAAGGTAATGACGTTCGACGCGGCGCACAGCGTGTCGCCCGTTCTGGTGTTGACGAGTTTTGAAACGGCGCCAATATCGCCGCAGCCGATCTCCGGCACTTCGGTGTTCTTCTTCCCGCGCACGGTGTAGAGATGCCCAAGCTTTTCGACCTGATCGGAGCGCGCATTCTTGACAGACATATCCGCCGTAAGGCGGCCGGACACGACCTTGAAGAACGAGAAGCGGCCGTACTGGTCGGCAACGGTCTTAAAGACGATCGCGCAGGCCGGGCCGTTCGGATCGCATTTCAGCTCGACGTCGTCGCCGGCTGCATTTGCCGCGATCTCCGGCGCGCGCATATCCGGCGACGGGCCGTAGTCGATAATGCCCTGCAGGAGCGCAAGCGAGCCGATGCCCGTCAGCGCCGAGCCGCAGAACACCGGGAAAATCGACCGGTCCGCCACGCCCGCGCGCACACCCGCGCACATCTCTTCGATGGTAAACGGCTCGCCGGAGAAGTATTTCTCCATCAGCTCCTCCGTCGTCTCGGCGACGGCTTCGGTGATCAGCGTGCGGAATTCCTCCACATAGCTTTCCATATCCGCCGGAACAGGGATCTCAGCGCGGCCCTGCCCGGTCATTTTATAGGCTTTTCCGGTGATGATATCGACGATGCCGACGGCTTTTTCCTTCTCAATAATGGGGATGATCAGCGGGCACACCTTCTGCCCGAACGTCTCCCTCAGACCCTGGGCGGCCTTGAAAAAGTCCGCGTTCTCTTCGTCAAACTTTGAGATATAAAACATGGCGGGAAGCTTCTGATCCCTTAAGTACTTAAAGCTCTTTTCCGTGCCGACGCCAACGCCGCTCTTGGCCGTGACGACGATCACGCCCGCGTCCGCGACGCGCAGCGCCTGCATCACCTCGCCTGCGAAGTCAAAATACCCCGGCGTGTCCAGTATATTTATTTTGCACCCGCCGTACTCGATCGGAGCAATAGCGGTGGAGATACTGATCTGACGCTTGATCTCTTCCGCGTCATAATCGCAAACGGTATTCCCGTCGGTGACCTTTCCCTGACGGTCGACCGATTTGGTCATAAACAGCAGGCTCTCTGCAAGCGAGGTCTTTCCGTCACCGCCGTGACCCAGCAAACAGATATTCCTGATTTTGTCAACAGAATATGCACCCATGATTTCAACTCTCCTTACTACTGGTACGTTACCGGCTTACCGATGATTTTTGATACGCCGTGCTTTTTATTATACTGTATCTCCATTCAGGATTCAACTGCTATTTGTTTGATTTTAATAAAAGTTCACACAAATGCAGCGGAGTATTGTGCAATATATATTATATGTTATACGATCTATCGTATATTTTGCCAAACCGTGCGACACCATTCATCAAACCCGGTCAAGCAGCGGCAACACAGATATGAAAAAAGCGCCGCCGGATACGATCCGGCGGCGCATGACGGCTATTTTATCTTCTGCGTACTTACTTCTGCGACGCGTCCAGGGCCTGGGAAAGGTCGGCGATGATATCGCCCACCTCTTCGATCCCCACGGACAGGCGGACTGTTCCCTCGCCGATGCCGCCCTCACGCAGCTCCTCGGCCGAAAGCTGAGAGTGCGTTGTGGTGGCCGGATGCGAGACGAGCGTGCGCGAATCGCCGAGATTGGCCACGCGCGAGACAAGATCGAGGCTGTCGATAAACTTCGCCCCCGCCGCGCGCCCGCCCTTGATCTCAAAGGTAAAGACCGCGCCCGCACCGTGCGGATAATACTTCTCACACAGCGCGTGATACGGGCTCGAAGCCAGGCCCGGATAGTTGACGCGCTCCACTGCCGGGTGACGCTCCAAAAATTCGGCGACGGCCTGTGCGTTCTCGCAGTGGCGCTGCATGCGCAGGGCGAGCGTTTCGACGCCGTTTAAGGTCAGCCAGGCGTTGAAGGGCGACTGGCATGCCCCAACGTCGCGCAGGATATGCGCGCGCAGCTTGGTGATGAAGGCGGCGCCCCCCGGCACGTCCGCAAAGATCACGCCGTGATAGCTCGGATCCGGATTGTTGTACTCCGGGAAGCGCGGATTGCCCTTGAAGGGGAACTTTCCGCTGTCGACGACAAGCCCGCCCATGGCCTCGCCGTTGCCGCAGAGGAACTTTGTCGTGGAATGGATGACGATATCCGCCCCGTGCTCAAACGGGCGGATGAGATACGGCGTGGTCATCGTGCTGTCGACGATGAGCGGGATACCGTTTGCATGCGCGATATCGGCCACAGCGCGGATATCGGCGATATTGGCGTTCGGGTTGCCGACGGTTTCAAGGAAAAAGGCGCGTGTTTTGTCCGTGACGGCGCGCGCAAAATTCTCCGGATCAGACACGTCGACAAAATGCACGGTGATGCCGAGCTTGCCGAGCGTGTTGACAAACATATTGTGCGTTCCGCCGTAAAGCGTCGATGAAGAGACGATCTCGTCGCCTGCCGAGGCGAGCGCGAGCATCGTCATAAACTCCGCCGCGTGCCCGCTTGACGTCGCCAGTGCTCCGACGCCGCCCTCGAGCGCGGCGACGCGCTTTTCCAGAATATCGCACGTCGGGTTGGACAGGCGCGAATAGATGTTGCCCGGCTGCTCGAGCGCGAAGAGCGCGCGCGCATACTCCGTCGAATCGAATGAATACGCCGTCGTCATGTAGATCGGCACGGCGCGGGATTTGGTGTCGCTGTCTGGCTTATACCCCTCATGCAGGGCGATCGTATTGAATTCCATCTCAAAAACCTCACATCAACTCAAACTTGGACGTCTTTTCCTTATTCTAAATCCTGTATGTATAAAAAGCAAGCACCCGCGCGCCCTGTTTTCCGGCGTTCGGACGCGTTTTTTACGCCTCATAACACAAAATCGAGCGCCATTTTGCCCAGCAGCAGTACGACGACGACCATCATGACCGGCCGGATGAACTTTGCCCCTTTTTTGATCGCAAAGCCAGAGCCAAGATAGCCGCCGGCGATGTTGCACAGCGCCGTGGGGATGGCGATCTGATAGAGGATCGTGCCCGCGAGCGCAAATGTCACGACGGAGGCGTAATTGGACGCGAGATTTAAAAGCTTGGCGTTCCCCGACGCGGTGCGCAGGTCGTATTTCATCAGCATCGTGTACGCCATGATCGCAAACGTACCGGTACCTGGGCCGAAGAGGCCGTCGTACATGCCGATGCCAAGTCCGATCGCCGCCGCAAGCAGCCAGCGTTTTTTTGCAGACAGCTCGGCGGAGCGGTCCTCCTCGCCGTAGCTGCGCTTAAAGAGGATGAGCGCCGCTGCAACCGGCAGAATCACAAGCAGCATCATTTTAAGCGTACTCTCGCGCAGCATCAGCACCAGGCGCGAGGCGATCGTCGCGCCGAGGAACGACCCCGCCGCCGAAATAAGCGCCACGCGCAAATCGAGCACGCGGTTGGCCAGATAACGGCCCGCGGCAAACGTCGTGCCGCACGAGGCGGAAAATTTATTGCACGCATAGGCGCTGTGCGCCGGCATGCCGGTGAACATAAAAGCCGGCAGTGAAATGACCCCGCCGCCGCCCGCGACGGAATCGACAAACCCCGCCAGAAAAATCAGCGGACACAAAAACAGCAGTGACTGCAGATCGCTCATACCTTTAACTTCCCCATCATATACGCTTCATCCTTGCCTGAATTGCGCGTTCACGCCCCTGCGGGCACAGCGCATGTGCTATTTTATATACCGGTGTCCGCAGTGCGGGCATTTCGGATCGTCAAAATCATGGCGCATGCCGCATTTCGGGCAGGATACCTGTATGAGGCCCGCCTCTTTCTCTTCAGCCGCGTAAAGCTCGATCTTCCCGCATCCGGTGCAGAACCAGATGTCCACTTCCATAGCCCCTGCTGCAAGATTCGGCAGCGCGCCGAGGAACCACCCGGCCTGCCCGAGCTGTATCTTCTCCCGTTTGACCAGCTGCATCCTGCCCCCGCAGCGCAGGCAGCTCTCACGCCCGCAGTTCATGCTCACAGCTTGAAATCCTCCTCGCTGTAGCCGCGGCGGATCTTCGGCGGCTTTGGCGGCACGCGCCTGAGCGGATCGTATTTGAAGCTTCTGCATTTATATCCCGCGCTGACGACGCCGCGCTTGGCGCACAGGCAGGTATCCTCGTCGAGCTCCTTCGCGCGCGCGCAGTAGGCACAGCGCGGCTCGATATCACGGCGGAAAATCATAGCGTATCCTCCTTGGCCGACCTTCTTCATTGCATACGGCCGGCAGACCCATTATACGCTATTTCAGTTTCCGTTTCCAGTGTTTTTTGACGCTCAGCACAAGCGACGGCAGCAGGAAGAGCGCCCAGAGGAAAACCGACGTGCACAGCGCCAGATAGAGTGAGGAGGAAAAGTCGAGCGACGTCACGGCCGTGATGCCTTCGGCCAGGCTCAGCGCAGCCCCTTCCGAAAACGGCAGCAGGCGGCCGACCAGGTATGCATACACGGCCGAGAAGAACGCATGCAGCAGCTTGCCCAGGAAGTATGTTTTTGTAGAAAGGCCGCTGTCCACAAGGAACGAGAGCACCTGGCAGTGGATGGACACGCCCGCCCAGCCGAGCATGAACGCCGCCATCGCGAGCCTTGCCGCCATTGTGCCGGAAGCCGCTTTCAGGCTCCACAGGCCGCTCGTGACCTCGATCAGCCCGCTGAGCAGGCGCTCGGCGTCCGCCGCCGTAACGCCGCATGGCAGCAGCAGCGCATGCAGCGCCCGCGCCAGGAGCGGGATCACGCCGAAAAGATAGAGCATCCTGATCGCGACGGCAAAAAAGACGACGAACCCGCACACGCCTAGCACCGCAAAGAAGCCGTCGCGGATGGCATTGACAAACGCCCCTGTCAGGGAGGAGAAGGTGAAGCTCACCTTCAGGCGCTTTGCGCTCACCAGCTCCTTCCTTTTATAAAAGCGGAAAATGACGCCAACCGTGACCGAGGCGGCGATGTGCGTCAGGTATAACAGCATCCCCGCCATGCCGCTTTGAAAGATCCCCGCGCCCACCGCGCCCAGGATAAACGCGGGCCCGGAATTGTTGCAGAAGGCGAGCAGGCGTTCGGCTTCCGTCTTGGTGCACAGCCCCTTTTGATAAACGGCGATCGCCGTTTTTGCGCCGACGGGATAGCCGCCGATCAGTCCGAGCGCAAAGGCGGGCGCACACGCGCCGCTGACGCCGAACAGCCCGCGCATCACCCGCTCCAGCGCGATGCCCGCATAGCCCGCCAGACCGAACTCGACTGCGAGCGTCGACAATACAAAAAACGGGAAAAGCGACGGTATGATCACGTCAAAACACAGCGCCACGCTCTCGCGCGCCGCCGCGATCGTCTCCTGCGTATAAAATGCAAGCCCCGCCATCGACAGGGCCACCGCCAGGCAGGCGAGCTTCCTGTACCAGTTCCCAGCGCGCAATTTGCGCCGCATGCGCATCCATCCTTTCAAGGCCGGGTTTCCCGCGCGCCGTTTTCTGCGCGCGCCCGTACAAATCATCTTTATGACGCAGGCCGGGCTGCTTATGAAAAAGACCTGAGCCGCAGCCTCAACGCCCCCGCGCGCCGGCGGCGGATCGCTCCCCTCCGTCAAAGACGGTCTTCTCCGCGCAAAAACGTCATGATTCGCTTTCGCACGCATAAAATCAATACGAGGGGAGTGAAGCCAATGAAAAACAAACACCGCGCGCGCGATGCCATCCGGCGCGGCGCGATGGCCATGGACCTGCCGCTGGGCGCAGTGCTCGGCGAGCCGCGCATGGAGCTGACCTCCAACCGGGAGATGATCGTGGAAAACCACACCGGTATCCTGGAATACGGCACCGAATGCATCCGCGTTTCGTGCGGGGCGCTTACCCTAAAGGTCGTCGGCGCGCAGCTGACGCTGCGCGCCATGAATGAAACGGAGCTTGACATCCGCGGCATCTTTACCGGGATCGAATTTTCGTAAACAGGCGGTGAGCTTATGCTGCTATCCCTTCTGAACTATTCCAAAGGCTATGTGCGCATCGAGGTGCGTGGGGCGTATATCGAGCGCTTTCTGAACATCTGTGCGAAAAACCGCATCGACTTCTGGCGCCTGGAGCGGCTGGATATCGACGTGCTGCGTGCAAGCGTATCCATCGGGGGCTTTCGCAGGCTCAGGCGTTTATCACGCCGGGCGATGTGCCGGGTCCATATTGTCAGAAAGACGGGGGTTCCATTCTTTACCTGGCGGGTGCGCCGGCGCTATGCGCTCGTGGCAGGCGCGGCGCTCATCGCCGCGGCGCTTGTCTGGTGCTCGGGCTATATCTGGACGATCAACGTCCATGGCGGCAGCCGCGCCACACAGACGCAGGTGCTTGCGGCGCTCGACGAGCTCGGCTTCCGCCCGGGCATCCGCCGCACCACGGACGTGGGCACGCTGCGCACGGAGGTGATGCTTCGCCTGCCGAATGTGTCGTGGCTGGCCGTCAACATCCTTGGCACAAACGCCGAGGTGATCGTGCGCGAGCGGCCCGAAAAGCCTGCGATCGTACCGCAGGACGAGCCGAGCGACATCCGCGCCGACCGGAGCGGCGTCATCGTGCGCATGGACGTCAAAGCCGGGCAGGCGTGTGTCAGCGTCGGTCACACGGTCCTCGCAGGCGACACGCTTGTAACGGGAAAACTGGTCAGCGCCTCGGAATACAACGAGGTACCCACGCGCTATGTTCATTCGCTGGCGGACATCACGCTGCGCTCATGGTACGAGCTGCGCGCCGTATTGCCGAAAACCTATTATAAAAAAGAATACACCGGAGACGAACACACGCGCGCAGCGCTGCTTTTTGCCGACCGGCGTATAAATTTATTTGTAAACAGTGGCAATCCATACCCCTTTTGTGATAAAATCAATATGATCAACCGATTGGGCGCCGGGCAGGCGACTGTTTTTCCGCTGGCGCTCGAACAGGAGGTTTATCGCGCGTTTTCCGGGGAAAAATGCGTTTATACCGCGGCGGAGGCGGACGCGCTTCTGCGCGGATGGCTCTCGCGCCGGCTCGCGGATCAGACGGGCGGCGGCGAGGTGCTCAAGGCAGAATTTACCTTGACGGAGGATGAAGGCGCCTTTTACGGCGTCTACTCGGCGGAATGCATCGAACGCGTCGGCGAGCAGATGCCGCTCATTCCCGATGCGCCCAGCGCGCCTTCCGCCCCGGCCGATCCAAACGCCCAGACCTGAATTTCGGCATGCCGCGGCCGGCAAGCGCGGCGGCTGCGGCATGTTCCGCCGCGGCGCACGGAGCTGATATATGACAGAACAGACGGTGAATGTGGAGCGCATCGAAGAGGTGGCAAATCTCTTCGGCTCTTTTGATGAAAATATCCGCGCGCTTGAAAACGAATTTCATGTCACGGTTGTGAACCGCGGCACGGAACTGACCGTTTCGGGCGAAGCGGAAGACGTGATGCTGGCCGTGCGCGCGGCCGAGGCGCTGCTGTCGCTTTCCGCGCGCGGAGAACAGATCGGCCCGCAAAACGTCAGCTATGTCGCCTCCCTCGTGCGCGAGGGGCTTGAAGGGCGCCTTGACGCGATCGCAGACGACGTTGTATGCATCACCGCCAAGGGCAAGCCAGTCAAAGCCAAGACCCTCGGGCAGAAAAAATATATCGACGCGATCTCAAACCACACGGTGACGCTCGGCATCGGCCCGGCCGGCACCGGCAAGACGTATCTCGCGGTGGCCGCGGCTGTCTCCGCCTTTCGGGAGAAGAAGGTGAACCGCATTATCCTCACGCGCCCCGCGGTCGAGGCGGGCGAAAAGCTCGGCTTTCTCCCGGGCGATCTGCAAAACAAGGTCGACCCCTATCTGCGCCCGCTTTACGACGCGCTGTTCGACATGCTCGGTGCGGAGACCTACCAGAGGTATCTCGAGCGCGGCAACATCGAGGTCGCGCCGCTGGCATACATGCGCGGGCGCACGCTGGACGATTCGTTCATCATCCTGGACGAGGCGCAGAATACCACGCGCGAGCAGATGAAGATGTTTTTAACGCGCATCGGCTTCGGGTCCAAAGCCGTCGTCACAGGCGACATCACGCAGATCGACCTGCCGGACGAGCGCGTTTGCGGACTCAAGGAAGCGATGAAGGTGCTGCAGAACGTCGAGGGCGTCGCGCAGTGTACCCTCTCGGCGCGCGACGTGGTGCGCCATGAGCTCGTGCAGCGCATCATAAAGGCTTATGAAAAATACGAAAACGAACGCCTGTCGGCAAAGTCTGACCGGGTGAAGAAGGGGAATCGAAGATGAAAAAAATCGCCGTGCGCCGCGCCAGGCGCGGGCTTAACGTTCCGGACGACGCGCCTGCGCTCATCCGGAAATGCGCGCGCGCCGCGCTCACGCTCGAAGGGGTGGACTTTGACTGCGAGGTCGATGTGATGCTGACGGACGACGCCGGCATACGCGAGATCAACCGTGAGCAGCGCGGAAAGGACGCGGCGACGGATGTGCTCTCCTTCCCGATGTACGAATATATGAACGGCGCGCCGCCGGACGAGCTTGCCGGGGAGCTGAGCTTTCAGGTGGGCGAGCCGCTGCTTCTGGGCGACATGGTGCTGTCCGTCGAGCGGGCGCGCGCGCAGGCGGAGGAATACGGGCATCCCTTCGCGCGCGAGTGCGGATACCTCACCGTGCACTCTGTGCTGCATCTGCTCGGCTACGACCATGAGCGCGGCGACGAGGAGCGCGCGCTCATGCGCCGGAGAGAAGAGGCTGCGCTCGCCCTCGTCGGGCTGGAAAGGCAGGGCGACTGAGCATGACGCGCGAGGTGTGCACTCTTGTGAAAAGCTTCCGCTGCGCCTTTCGCGGCGCGGCGCTCGGCGTGCGCTTTGAGCGCAATTTCCGCATCCATCTGTGCGCGGCGGCCTATGTCTCGCTCTTTGCATGGCTGGGGGAACTGAGCGGGAGCGAAATGGCGCTTTTGATCGTGTGTTTCGGGTTGATGCTCTCCTCCGAACTGCTGAACACCGCCATTGAGCGCCTGTGCGACGCCGCCGCGCCGGAATATAACCCGATGATCGGCGCTGTAAAGGATGTAGCGGCGGGCGCGGTGCTCGTCTCGGCGCTCGCCTGCGCGCTGGCAGGGCTTTTCCTCTTTTTTTCAGACGGGGCGTTTTTCCGCGCGCTGGAGCGTCTGGCGCATACGCCGGCGCTCCTTGCCGGAACGCTCGTCTCGCTCGTGCCGGTGCTCTTTTTCATCTTTCACAAACACAAATAAAAGGAAGTAAAGGTTTAACGATATGACGATTTCGAAAACGGTTATGGTCTCCATGGTCGGTCGCCCGAACGTGGGCAAATCCACATTGACAAACACGATCGTCGGGCAGAAAGTGGCCATTGTCTCGCGAAAGCCGCAGACGACGCGCACGCGCATCACCGCTGTCCATAACGAGGGCGCATGCCAGTTCGTGTTTCTCGACACGCCGGGCCTGCATAAGCCGAAGAGCCGCCTGGGCGACTATATGGTAAAGGTCGTGGAGAACACCGTCGCGGACGTAGACGCGGCGGTCATCCTCGTCGAGCCGATCGCAAACGTCGGCGCGCCAGAGCAGGCGCTCATCGACCGCGTCAAGGCGTGCGGCATCCCGGCGGTGCTGGTAATCAATAAGATCGACACGGTCAAAAAAGAGGAACTGCTCGACGTGATCGCCGCGTACGGCGCGGTGTACGATTTTGACGCCATTATCCTCGTGAGCGCGGTGAAGCGCGAGGGGATCGACGAGCTGTTGCGCGAGCTTGAAAAATTCGCGGTGGAAGGGCCGCAGCTCTTCCCGGACGACATGATCTCCGACCAGCCCGAGCGGCAGCTTGTGGCCGAGATCATCCGTGAAAAGCTCCTGCGCCTGCTCGACGCGGAGATTCCGCACGGCACTGCTGTGGAGATAACCGATTTTAAAGAACGCGAAAATGGGAATATCTACATCGGCGCGACGATCTACTGCGAACGGGAAAGCCACAAGGGCATCATCATCGGAAAATCCGGCAGCATGCTCAAAAAGGTCGGCGCCCTTTCCCGGCGCGATATTGAGGGCTTTCTCGATGCGCAGGTCTATCTGGAACTGTGGGTCAAGGTGCGCGAGGACTGGCGCAACAACCCCGCGCAGATCCGCAACTTCGGCTACGAGGAAGGCTGAGCGCACGGCGTTTGCATTAATTCCCTCGTATCCGTCCGCGCCGCCTGGGAAAACTACATCTGTCGACAGGAATGACAGTTTGTGGTTTTAAGTGGGAGGCGTGAAGATTGAAATATGATCATTTTTGGCAATTATTTGCCATGACCGGCTTGCCGGAAGCATATCTTACCTACGCGCGTCTGAAAGAAGAGGAAAACCGGCGCGAGGAAGAGCGCGCCCGCCGCCTGAGCAAATGACGATCGGGCGCGTTTCCCCGCGCCAGGCGGCCGTCAGCCGCCGGTACATAGTGCCCGCGCGCGGCTGCGCTTTTCCGTCTTTCCGGCGTGCGGGCGAAAGGAACGCCATGTATCAAACCGTAAAGGGTCTCGTGCTGCGCACGGCGGATTACCGCGAGGCCGACAAAATGATGACCATCCTCACCGCCGAGGGGGGGAAGATCTCCGCCTCCGCCTCCGGCGCGCGCCGGAAGGGCAGCCGCCTAGCGGCCGCGTCGCAGCCGTTTACTTATGCGGAATTCACACTTTTTTCCAATCACGGACGCTACAGCGTCAATGCAGCGGAGACGCTCGAGCAGTTTTTCGGTCTGGGGCAGGAGCTGGAAAAGCTTGCGCTGGCATCGTATTTTTCCGAGCTGCTGGAAGAGACGTCGGACGAGGACGTCGCCTCCCCCGACATGCTGCGCCTGGGACTGAACGCTCTTTACGCGCTGTCAAAACGTCTTTATCCGGACGTCCTCGTCAAAAGCGCATTTGAGCTGAGACTGATGGCGCTGGCGGGGTACGCCCCCCAGCTTGCCGCCTGCGCGGGATGCGCGTGCGGGGAAGGCGCGGTGTTTGACGTAAAAAACGGCGTGCTCCTCTGCAGCGCATGCGCCGCGCTGCACCCGGGCGGTGCGCATGCGCCGCTCACGCCCGGTATGCTCGGCGCGATGCGCTATATTCTGGGGGCGGATCTGAAAAAGCTCTTCTCCTTCCACATCGGTGAAGAGGAGCTCTCCGCGCTCGCCGCGCTCACGGAGCGGTATGTCTCCGTCCAGCTCGACCGCGGCTTTAAGACGCTGTCCATCTATCATTCTTTGTGAATTCAGGTGAATACCATGCATGATTTATATGAAAAATCCATCGCGAAGCTGGAGCTGCCCGCAGTGCTCGCCATGCTCGCGAACGAGGCCGTCATCGACGGCACGAAGGAGCGCGCGCTCGCACTCGCTCCGACGGACGATCTGGAGGATATCAGGCTCCTGATGCGCGAGGTGACCGACGCCAAACGGCTGATGGGCCTGCACGGAAGTCCCTCCTTCTCCGGCGTGCAGGACATGTCCCTGTCCATCGCCCGCGCCGACCGCGGCGGCAGCCTGAACCCGACGGAGCTGCTGCATGTGGCGGCGCTGCTGCGCGTCTCCCGCGCGGTCAAGCGCTATCTGGAGGAAGAGAGCAATGTGACTACCTGTATCGACCACTACTTCAACGCCCTTTCCCCTGACCGGTATCTGGAAGAGCGCATCTCAACGGCCATCATCAGCGAGGATGAGATCGCCGACGGCGCTTCGGCGGAGCTGGCATCCATCCGCCGGCAGATGCGCATCGCGTCCAGCCGCGTGCGTGAAACGCTGAACCGCTACATCACCTCCCCTACCTATTCCAAATCGCTGCAGGACGCGATCATCACCACGCGCTCGGGCCGCTACGTCGTTCCGGTCAAGGTCGAGCACAAGGGCGACATCCCCGGCCTCGTTCCTCCAGCGGAGCGACGCTTTTTGTCGAGCCGAGCCAGGTCGTCGAACTCAACAACGAGATCCGCGTGCTGGAAACGAAGGAAAAGCTGGAGATCGAGCGCATCCTCGCCGAGCTTTCCGCCGCGGTGTCTGACCATGGCGAAGCGCTGCGCAATGACTACAGCACGCTCTCAACGCTCGACCTCATCTTTGCCAAGGCGCGGCTGTCGTATAAATTAAACGCCATTGAACCGGAGCTGAACGAGAACGGCGCGATCGACCTGAAAAGAGCGCGCCATCCCCTGCTGGACCCCAAGAAGACCGTGCCGATCGACATCCGCCTCGGGCGCGACTTTTCCGCGCTCATCATCACGGGCCCGAACACAGGTGGCAAGACCGTGAGCCTGAAAACGCTCGGCCTTCTCACGCTGATGGCGGAGTGCGGCCTGCACATCCCCGTCGGCGACGAAAGCCGCATCTCTACCTTCGGCGCGGTGTACGCCGATATCGGCGACGAACAGTCGATCGAGCAGTCGCTCTCGACCTTTTCCTCCCACATGGTGAATATCGTCGGCATCCTCGGCGAGGCGGACGGGCGCAGCCTGGTGCTCTTCGACGAGCTCGGCGCAGGAACCGACCCGACGGAAGGCGCGGCGCTGGCGGTCTCGGTGATCGAGGCGATCCGCGCGCGCGGGGCGCGCATCGCGGCGACGACGCACTACGCGGAGCTTAAGGCCTTCGCCCTCACGACGCCCGGCATTGAAAACGCCGCGTGTGAATTTGACATTGAAACGCTGCGTCCGACGTACCGCCTGCTGATCGGCGTTCCGGGCAAGTCGAACGCCTTCGCCATCTCCCAGCGTCTGGGCCTGCCAGAGGCGATCATCTCCCACGCGCGCGAGCTGGTCGACAGCGAAAGCGCAAAATTTGAAGATCTTTTATCCAATCTTGAGGCCAGGCGCCTGAAGATGGAGGAGGACGAGCGCCGTGCCGCCCAGGCGCGGCGGGAGGCCGATGAGCGCGACCGGCGCGCCGAAGCGCTCGTGCGCGAAATGGAGGAAGAGCGCAGAAAGCTCACCGAAACGGCCCGCGAGGAGGCCGCGCGCATCCTTGAAGACGCGCGTGCCACGGCGGAAAAGGCGTTTGACGAGATCCGCGAGCTGCGCCGCAAGGCAAGCTCCGGCGCGGCCGATAACCTGAGCGAGGCGCGCGCAGCCATGCGCGGGGCGATGAACGACGCCGAGCGGCGCATCGGCCGCACCGGCGGCAAACGGCCGAAGGCCCCTGTTCCTGCCCGGGCGCTGAAGGCCGGCGACACGGTCGAGCTGCTCAGCGTGGGCACAAAAGCCACGGTCATTACGCCGCCCGACCGCGACGGCGTGATGACGCTCAAGGCCGGCATCATGACCGTCAAGGCCAAGCTCGCTGAAGTACGCCTGATCGTGGAAAAGGAGAACCCCCCCGCGGGGAAATACGCGGCGAAGACCTCTACCGAGCTCAAGACCATGGCCGCGAAAACAGAGCTCGACCTGCGCGGACAAACGGCAGAGGAGGCGCTGCTCGATCTCGACAAATTTATCGACAACGCGCTTCTTGCCAACCTCCCCTCCGTGACGGTGATCCACGGCAAGGGCACAGGCGCGCTGCGCGCTGCCGTGCATGCGCGGCTGAAGCAGAATAAACGTGTGGCAGCCTTCCGTCTGGGCAGATACGGCGAGGGAGAGATGGGCGTTACGATCGTCGAGCTGAAATAGCGGCGGCGCCGCTTTTCCCCGCCCCGCCTGCAAGCTTGCGCGCGTTTGCATTCGGCGCTCCGGCGGCGCTCACGCATAAAAAGTTCAGGGAGGGTATTTTATGGAGCTGACCTTTCTCGGCACAGCAGCTGCTACATCCTGCCCACTGGCTTTCTGCCGGTGCGCGGCCTGTACATACGCGCGCAGGAACGGCGGATACGACCTGCGCCTGAGGTCGTCGCTTCTCGTAAACGACGACCTGCTCATCGACCTTGGACCGGACCTGATGGCGGCCTCTTTCACGCTGGGCCTCGACGTGACGCGCATCCGTTACCTGCTGCAGACGCATTCGCACTCTGACCACTTCGACGCGGGACATCTCATCACGCGCATGCCGGAATACGCCTGCATGGACACGCCGCCGCTGGCTGTCTTCGCTTCCGGCGCGTGCATCGATCACATGTCGGACGCTCTCGCGCGCGAGGAGACCGGCGCGCGGCTGGACGACGCCTCCTGGCAGGAAAAGCTGAACCTCACGGTGTGCCCCGTGCGCGCGTTTGAACCGTTTTCCGCCGGGCCGTACACAGTGACAGCGCTCCCATCCGACCACGACCGTTCGGACGAATCGATGCTCTATCTGATATCGGACGGCGGCGCCTGCGTCTTTTACGGTGTGGACACGCCGCTCCTGCGCGCAGATGCATGGGCGTATCTCACCGCGCTCCCCACGCCGCTCGACGCGGCCATACTCGACCAGACGTACGGCCCCGGTGTCGACGGCGGCGGGCATCTGAACGCCGATCAGACGGCGCGGGCCTTCCGGCGCATGCGCGAGGAGGGCATCTTAAAGCGCGGCGCGCGCGCCTTTGCCACGCATCTCTCCCACGAGGGCACGCCCCCGCATGCGGAAATCTCAGCCTTTGCGCGCGTGCATGGGTATGAGATCGCCTATGACGGGCTGCGCCTGGCACTGTGATGAAAAGAAAAACAGCAAAAGCGCGGGCGTGCCCGCGCTTTTGCTGTTTGCAGAACCGCTACCGCACGGATCCGGCAATCGCGGCGCCCTATTTTGCAAAACGGTGATTCCCGATCACCTTGACAACCGGGCGCGACCAGATCCAGCTGTTCGTTGTTTTGGCCGGGTTGTAGTAGTAGATCGCGCCGCCCGTCGGGTCCCAGCCGTTCAGTGCGTCCTGCGCCGCGCGGCGCGCGCTGTCGGCGATGGCGACATTGTACTGCCCGTCGACGATCGCGGTAAAGGCGCCCGGCTGATAAATGACGCCGGACACCGTGTTCGGGAACGACGGATGCTTGACGCGGTTTAAGACCACCGCGCCGACGGCCACCTGCCCCTCATACGGCTCGCCGCGCGCCTCGGCGGAAATGATGCGCGAGAGCAGATAGAGCGTGTCGCTTGTGGAAGCGCCGGTGCCTGACGATGTGCCCGAAAGGCCGAGCGCTTTCAGAGTCTGGCTGCCGCAGATGCCGTCGACCGCGAGGCCCTTCGCGCGCTGGAACTGCCGCACGGCGGCGGCGGTCTTCTCCCCGTATATGCCGTCGACTGTGCCGCTCCAATAGCCGAGGGTATTGAGTTTCTGCTGGATCTCCCGCACGGTCTGCCCGCGCGAGCCCATTTTATACACCGCCGCCTGTGCCGTCAGCGCGCCCTGCGCGGCGGCAATGATCGCAATATTCAGAATGAAAACCG
Organism: uncultured Eubacteriales bacterium; assembly: GCA_934630445.1. Classification (GTDB taxonomy): domain Bacteria; phylum Bacillota; class Clostridia; order Oscillospirales; family Butyricicoccaceae; genus CAKTWY01. Next base: position 1,627 of record CAKTWY010000015.1, on the reverse strand, counting down.
CCGCGAGGCGGCGCACGATGTGGCGCTTGCTTGTCATATTCGTCTCCTCTTCTTCTGCGTTGTCTTCCTGTGTCATATTCTGTCCGGCCCGCGCGGTAAACACGCGGTGTCTTTTGTCTTCTATAGTGTTTCGCCCGCGGCGGGAATTTATGTAATCCGCCGTGCGAAGTTGACAGCGCACGCCCTTTGCGGCTACAATAGATCATACCGGCTGAATGCGGCAGGAAAGGCGCGGAGGGATGCACATGCAGGAAGTTTCGCTTTACGGCAAATATTCGCTTTTGCAGGACGACGCGTATCAGAAGCTGGGGCAGGACTCTGTCCTGCTGGCGGACTTCATGTCCTTTCGCCGCGGCAGCCATGTATGCGATTTTGGCGCAGGGATCGGCGTTTTATCTGTGCTCGCGGCGGCAAAGGATGAGACGATCCGCCTCAGCGCCGTCGAGCTCATCCCCGGCGCGGCCGCGCTGTGTGAGGAAAATCTCCGGCGCAACGGCTTTGCGGCGCGCAGCGAAGTGCTCGCGTGCGATCTGAGGGATCTGCGCGGGCGCATCCTGCCCTCGTCCATCGACGCGGTGGTGACCAACCCGCCGTACTTTACCCGCGTGAGCGGCTACTCGTCCGGGAGCGAGACGCGCGCTGCGGCGCGCACGGATGACACATGTGACATCGGCGCGCTCTGCCGTGCGGCGGCAGACGTGCTCAAGTGGGGCGGGCGCTTTTTTATCGTCTGGCGCCCGGAACGGCTGTGCGACCTGATCTGCGCCATGCGCCGGGCGCGTATCGAGCCAAAGGATCTGCGCGCCGTTCAAAAGGACGAAAAAAGCGAACCGTCGGCCATTCTCGTGCGCGGCGTTTACGGCGCAGGGGCGCAGCTGCGTATGCGCGAGCCGCTTTTCATCGAGGACGGCCACGGCCGGAAAAGCGCCGAATACCGGCGTATTTATCATTTAGAGGATGGCTGAAGCTATGAGCGGAATATTATACCTGGTGGCGACCCCGATCGGGAATCTCGGCGACATGAGCCCGCGCGCCGTCGAGACGCTTGAAAAGGTCGACTTTATCGCGGCGGAGGATACGCGCGTAAGCGTGAAGCTCCTCAATCACTTCGGCATTTCAAAGCCGCTTGTGAGTTATTTTGAGCATAACCGGCGCGAGCGCGGGGAGATGATCCTCTCGCGCATCCTCGCCGGGGAGAGCTGCGCGCAGATCTCCGACGCCGGAACGCCAGCCATTTCCGACCCGGGCGAGGACCTCGCCGCGATCTGCGCGGCGGCGGGCATCGAGGTCATCGCGATTCCCGGCTGCTGCGCGGGCATCGCCGCGCTGTGCGTGAGCGGCCTTCCGTGCGGGCGGTTCACATTCGAGGGTTTTCTCTCCATGAACCGCAAGAGCCGGCGCGAGCATCTGGAGAGTTTGAAGCGTGAAACACGCACCATGGTTTTTTACGAAGCACCGCACAAGCTGCGCTCCACCCTCGCGGACATGATCGAATATTTTGGCGGCGAGCGGCGCGTGAGCCTTTCACGCGAGCTGACCAAGCTGCACGAGGAAACGGTGCGCACAACCCTCGCTCAGGCGGCGGCGCATTACGCGCAAGCCGAGCCGCGGGGGGAGTATGTGCTGG
>CAKTWY010000014.1 GCA_934630445.1 uncultured Eubacteriales bacterium | reverse complement strand
ACGCAAGCGTGGTTGCGTTTGAAGGCTGTCAAAAAACATCGTTTTTCGACAGCCTCAAGCCCGCTCACACTGGAGCGGGCCGCTTTTGTATCCGCATGCTGAAAGGCAGAGAGCGTCTGATATATTTTCGCGGGGCAATGACATATTTCCGCGCGGATGCTATACTATAAAAGAGTACGGCATCCATTGTGGCTGGAGGGGATTATGATCAGACGCCGCAGAAAAACGGTTCGCATTCATCCGGCGCCGCTGCTGGCGGTGCTCGTGCTTCTCGCCGCGGCAGCGGCAGGGATTTTTTTCCGGCCTCGAGGGGCGGATGCCCTATCGATCCTGCACGCGGGCGAACCGACGCTCGTCATCGACGCGGGGCACGGCGGGATCGACGGGGGAGCGGTCGGAAGTTCCGGCGTGCTCGAAAAGACGGTGAATCTTGCGGTAGCGCAGCGGGCACAGGCGCTTTTTCGTTTTTTGGGCGCGCGTACCGTGATGACGCGGGAGGAGGATACGCTCGTCGGCTATCGCGAGGGCAGGCCAATCCGCGAAAATAAGAACGCGGACCTGCATGGGCGCATCACGCTTCTCGGTGAAATCGAGGATCCGATCCTGCTGAGTATTCATCAGAACCAGTTCGAGCAGGAAAAGTATTATGGCGCGCAGGTGTTTTTCGGTACGACCGACAAGCGGAGCGAAGCGCTCGCAAAAGCCATGCAGGAGGCGCTGCGCGCGGGACTTGACCCGGAAAACGGCAGGGTCGCAACGCCGGCGGGGAAGAATATCTACCTCCTTTATCATGCAAAATGTCCTGCGGTGATCGTTGAATGCGGCTTTTTGTCAAACGCGCGGGAAGACGCGCTTTTAAATACGCCTGATTATCAAAAGCAGATCGTCGCCGCGATGGCGGCAGGGTACTATACATACAGAAACGGGGAAGCAAATTGAAACGGAAAACGATCTTTCTCTGCTCGGACTGCGGATACGAGGCGGTCAAATGGAGCGGGCAGTGCCCTTCTTGCGGGGCGTGGAACACGCTGGAGGAGATGGCGGCGCCGGCTGCCCCAAAGGCACATTCCGGAATGGGAACCGCCTTTACACGCTCTGCGCCACAAAAGGTATCGGAGGTCGGCGGCGCGGATGAGCTGCGTCTTTCGACGGGAATATCGGAGTTTGATCGCGTGCTTGGCGGCGGCGCGGTCGCCGGCTCGCTCATTCTTGTGGGAGGCGAGCCGGGGATCGGCAAGTCGACGCTCCTTCTGCAGGCGTGCCGCAATATCTGCGCGGGTGAGCGTGTGCTCTATGTTTCCGGAGAGGAGAGCGCGCGGCAGCTGAAGCTGCGCGCCCAGCGCGTGGAGGCGCTTTCGGATAATCTCTACATCCACGCAGAGACGGATATGGACGAGGTCATCAACGCGGCGCTCAAACTAAAGCCCACGCTGATGGTGATCGACTCCATTCAGACGATCTACCGGACAAGCGTCGAGTCCTCGCCCGGCAGTGTGTCGCAGATCAGAGACTGCACGATGGCGCTGATGCAGCTTGCAAAAAGCGAGGGCATCACCATCATGGTCGTTGGCCACGTGACGAAGGACGGGGCGATTGCCGGGCCGAAGGTCCTGGAGCATATGGTCGACTGCGTGCTGTATTTTGAAGGAGAGCGCAACATCTCCTATCGCATGCTGCGCGCGGCCAAGAACCGTTTTGGTTCGACCAATGAGATCGGCGTTTTTGAAATGAGTGACGCCGGCCTTCAGGAGATTACGAATCCGTCGCAGGCGCTCCTCTCCGGCAGGCCGGAGGATGCGGCGGGCAGCTGCGTGGCGTGCGCGATGGAGGGAACGCGCCCAATCCTGGCAGAGGTGCAGGCGCTTGTGACAAAGACGGTATACGGCGTTCCGCGCAGGATGGCAGCAGGCGTCGATTATAACCGGGCGGTGCTCATCATGGCGATCCTTGAAAAGCGCGCGGGTCTCCTGCTCGGGGCGAGCGACGCATATCTAAACGTCATCGGCGGGCTGCGCCTTGACGAGCCGGCGGTCGACCTGCCGGCGGCGCTTGCGATCGCGTCGAGCTTTCTGGACAGGCCTGTGCGCGAGGGGCTGGTCGCGTTCGGTGAGATCGGCCTTACGGGCGAGCTGCGTGCTGTGAGCGCAGTGTCGCAGCGCCTGAATGAGGTCAGACGCCTGGGATTTACAAAATGCGTCGTTCCTGCGCTTTGTCTCAAGGGCGTCAGGGTACCGAACGGCCTTGAGGTGGTGGCTGTAAAGAGCCTGATGGATGCCATCGAGCAGAGCCTTTAAAATGCCGCGTGCCCGCCGCAATTGTTGACGTGTGCGTGGGCATATGCTATTATTGCAATAGTTAGAATAAAAGATATAAGATCGTTTTTTGTTTTTCAAAAAACGACGCGGGAAATGTTATGAAAGAAGGAATCGGCAATGGCAAAACCAAAGGTCTACATCCATCGGCTTGGAGAATGGTATGGGAATTATATGGATGCGGAGAGCGAAGCCTATTTAAGCTCGTTTGCCGACGTGGTCAACGAGCGCGGCAGGACAGAACCATACACGGAAGAGGAGCTGATCGAGCGCATGCGCGGCGCCGAGGCGGTTCTATCCTTAAACGGGATGGGAACGGGCGAGCTGACGCCGCGCGTATTCCGCGAAGTCGGAACGGTCAAGCTGATCGTCATTTCGCATTATTGGGAACAGTTCAGCGAAATTGCGGACGAGCTTGCGCAGCTTGGCATCCGCGTCGTCGAAGGTTCGAACGCCAACACGGCGGCGGTGGCGGAATGGGTGATGACGGCCGCGCTTATGGGTGTGAGACGCCTGACGGATTTTGACGCGAAGATGAAGGCGGGCTCCCCCTGGTGCGAGCCGCGGCGCACGGTCGGTATGCTGCGGGGGCAGAAGGTCGGACTGGTCGGTATGGGCCGCATCGGCCGATTTGTCACGCACCTGATGCATGCCTTTGGCGCAGAGGTTTCCGTTTACGATAAGTATATCAGCGACGAAGCGCTTCGCGAAATGAGCGTCGCGAGGAAATCCCTTGATGAAATTTTTGCGCAGTCGGATATTGTGTCGCTCCATCTGCCTGTGACGCCTGAGACGACCGGTATGATCGGCGCCGCACAGTTTGAAAAAATCCGCGACGGCGCGGTGTTTATCAATTCCGCCCGCGCGGAGCTGTACGACGAGGAAGCGCTTATCCGGGAGCTTGCAAAAAACCGCTTTACAGCATTTCTCGATGTGTATGCCAGCGAGCCCCTGCCGCAGGAAAGTCCGCTCAGAACATTTGCAAACGTCCTTCTTACGCCGCATATTGCAGGTGACAACCGGGATATGTTCAAGCTCTGCGGCAGACAGGCCATTGATACGCTGAAAGCGTATTTTGACGGCCGGGAGATCGAAGATAAGAAATATGCGTTTTAAGCGCAGCTGCAGCGGCGTTTTGCGCCGGAGAGGAGAGTGTATATGAAAAAGATCGGATCGGCTATTGTCGGCTGCGGCAGCATTGCCGAGTGGAAATACCTGGAGAACCTGTCAAAAATAGAAGGCGTGGAAAACATCTCCTTTCAGGGAGGACGCGCGCAGGAACTTGCCGCCAAGTACGGCGCGCCTGGAGCGCGCGTGTGCCAAACGCTGAACGAGGTGCTCAGTGATGAACGCGTCGACGTCGTTCATGTCTGTACGCCCAACAATGCACATGCCTCCATCACGATCGCGGCGCTGGATGCCGGCAAGCACGTCATGTGCGAGAAGCCGATGGCCATCACCGTGAAGGAAGCGGAGGCAATGGCGGCGGCCGCGCGCCGCAATCACCGTCTGCTGTCCATCGGGTATCAGGCACGTTTCGGAGAGAACGCAAAGCGTCTGAAAGCCATGTGCGCGGCCGGCGAGCTGGGCGATATTTATTTTGCGCGCGCTTACGCCGTGCGCCGGCGCGGCGTGCCCACGTGGGGCCATTTCCTTGACCGGGAGATTCAGGGGGGCGGATGCCTTATAGACCTCGGCACGCATGCGATCGATCTGGCGCTGTGGCTCCTTGACAATTACGAGCCGCTGTACGTTGTGGGAAGTGTATTCCATAAACTGAATGGCCAGCACAGCGAGGCCAACCGCTGGGGCCCCTGGGATACGGAAAAATTTCAGGTGGAGGATTCCGCATTCGGCTATATCAAGATGAAGAACGGCGCGACGATTGAGGTTGACTGCAGCTGGGCGCTCAACACGATCCATGAGCGGGAGGGCAAGGCAATGCTCATCGGCACGCGTGCGGGGGCGGATCTTTTTGACCAGCGGCTGGTGATCAACGGCGAGCGGAACGGAAAACTTTATGAGGACGAGTATCTTTCTGAATTCAGCAAGGACGCCGATGAGGACAATGCCAATGCCTGCCAGCTGCGAGACTGGATCGATTCCGTGCGCGAAGGGCGTGAGCCGCTCGTACGCATGGAGCAGGCACTTGTCGTATGCAAGATATTGGATGCAATTTATCAATCGGCGGAGACAAACGCACCCGTATACATTCAATAGGGCCATGCCATAAAAAGCACCGGCTGCGCTCAGGCGCCGCCGGTGCTTTTCTGTCGTCTGGTAAAGTAAGCGCAGCTTTCATCGGCATTTTTTCCCGCGCGGCCCGCGCGCTCCAGAGTACATTCGCCGAGTATCTGATGAATACAATCATTTGTGCAGCGTATGGTATTCACAGCCGCTTTCCCCCCGAAATATATTTTTAAAACCGCTAATATTTTTGCCGGAAATACTGAAAATATGAAAGATGCCAGATAGAGAAACGGGGGATACGGATGCGAAAGAGCATATGGGCCGCAGCGCTCACGCTTGCAGCGATTGCGGCGATGGCAGCTGCGCGGCCGGCGCTCACCAGGGAAGAAATTTTTGAAGTAAATACGGCCGTGGTGGAGGTGAGCGGCATATATAACAGCGTGATCGCGTCGGGCCGGGTGGAAGAAGCGGCGCGTGCGGAGGTAACGCTGCCTTACTCCGCGAGAGTGAGCGAAGTATATGTGAAGGTGGGAGACAGCGTGACTGCCGGGCAGGCGCTGATGAAGGTTTCAGGGGCGGCGAAAAGCGACTTCAGCGACAGCGAGCGCATTGCAGGTCTGCGCAAAATGCTGGAGGGAGAGGATGTACTTTCCATTGCGGCATTTTCTGAAGAAGAGATCAAGGAAGAGATCATTGCAGCGGCGGGTTCGGCACTTTTGACGCTGCCGGAGGAGGAAGTGCCGGAAACGGATGAAATCATCTGCAGTCCGGCAGACGGTGTTGTAATGGCGGTGCAGGCCCCTGCTGACGCAGTGCCGGCGGGGTCGTCTCTGGCTGCGGTATCGGATGTGCGCAGGCTCAATATCCGCGCTTCAATTCAGGAAGGCTACGCCGCACAGGTTGCCGAGCGTATGGCGGCAGATATCACGGGAGAAGGTTTTCAGAACGTCTTATACCGCGGTGTGGTCACCAATATTATGCCCTACGCCACACAGGTGCAGAGTCTGACAAGCGCGCCCGAAACGCGGGTGGAGGTCCTGCTCAGCGTCACAAATGCCGACGAACGGCTGAAGCCCGGCTACACGGCGAACGTAAAAATTTATACGGATCACAAGGATGAGGCGCTGCTTGTTCCGTATGAGGCGGTTTGGCAGGACGAGGATAACCGCGAAAACGTTTATGTCATAGAGAATGGGCGCGCGGTGCAGCACATGGTCCGCACCGGGTATGAACTGGAAAACCTTTTGGAAGTGACGGAAGGGCTCAGCGCGGGCGATATCGTCATTCTGAATCCGCCCAAAGGCCTTTGTCATGGCAGCCGCATCACTCTTGCCGGGCAGAAGGAGGCAGGAAGGTGACCGTACATGATATTTTGTGCATGGCTGCGAAAAATATCTTCCGCGCCAGAAAGAAAACGGCGCTGACAATGCTCTCCATTGCCATCGGAATCCTGTCGGTGGTCATCATATCGAGTATTGGCGAGACGGGAAAGAATATTGTAGGCGCAGAGATCGACCGCATCGGCGTATCGGGCCTGACACTGTATCAGAAGACAAAGAGCACGCTTTCCAGCAAAAATATGTCCGCGGACGACGTCGCGCGCCTTGAACGCGTGGATGGAGTTGCGCGCGCGATGCCTGTGGTGACCAAATTCGGACGCTGCCGCACACTCGCATCGTCGGAAGACGCTGTGATATGGGGCGTCGGGCGCGGCTTGGCGGAGACGCTCAACCTTGAGATTCTGCACGGCAGGCTGATCAATGCAAGCGATATCGGCAACGCAACGCGCGCGGTAGTGATTGATTCGGCGCTTGCCCAGACGCTTTTTCGCCGGGAGAATCCGGTCGGGCGCACGCTGCAGCTCAGCGTGGGCCTGCGCGAGGAAACCTTCACTGTATGCGGCGTGATCGCGCCGCAGAAAAGCGGCGTGGACGCGCTGACAGGCGGTCTGGTTCCGGATTTTGTATATATTCCGTATACGGCGGCCAACGAAATGGCCGGTGAGGAGGGCGTGGACCAGATCGCCATCAGCTGCCTTGCTGCGGCAGATCTGGAGGAGATCGGCGGCGAGGTTGTACGCGTCATGACGCGGCGCTACGGCGCGCAGGGGAATTTCCGGGTTGAAAACATGTCTGCCTATCTCGATGGAATGCGCGGCGTGGCGGATCTGGTTACGCTGGTGATGAGCGCGGTGGCGGCGGTATCGCTCGTCGTGGCGGGCATCAGCGTCATGAGCACCATGACGGCTGCGGTGGCCGAGCGCAGGCGCGAAATCGGCGTATATATGGCCCTTGGCGCGTCCGGGCGTGATATCGCGCGCTGTTTTTTGATGGAAAGTGTGATATTATCCCTGGCCGGCGGCATTCTTGGTGCCATGGCAGGTATGGCGCTTGTGTGGGCTGCGCAGGCGCTCAGCGGCATTTCTTTCGCACTCAGCGTGCGTTATCTGCTCCTGTCAGAGCTTGTTGCGCTCACGTGCGGAGTGCTTTTCGGCGTGACTCCGGCGAAAAGTGCGGCGCGTCTCGAGCCAATCAAAGCCCTGCGCGACGATTGAGACAGGCGCATTTTGGCATAACGGCGCACATTCGCGCATAAAGATGATATCCCCGGCGTATGGGAGTGACCGCGCGCCGGGGAAGGATCACGCGGGGAGGTGTGCTTTGTGATGAATGTCTGCAGAATCGTCGACCTGCGCTGCAAGGAAGTGATCAATGTTTGCGACGGCGCAAGGCTCGGCTATGCCTTTGACGTGGAGTTTGACAGCTGTACAGGTCAGATCGTGGCGATCGTCGTGCCAGGTCCATGTCGTTTTTTCGGACTGTTCGGGCGGGAGGACGACTATGTCGTTCCATGGGAGTGCATTGCAAAAATTGGAGAGGATATCATTCTTGTCAAATATGACCGTCCGCGCCCGCCGAAAAATAAAGAGCGGAAAAAGTTTTTCTCATAATTTGGACGGAAATGAAAATTAAATATTGAATTTACGGCCCGTCTGTGGTAAAATAGGCAGGCTGAATACACACATTCCGCTTGTTTCGCCGGTGCCGGAAGGCTGCGAAGCGTACGACGGGATGGCGGTAAAAACCGAAGGAGGAAAAAACATGGCAGTTATTTCAATGAAGCAGCTTCTGGAGGCGGGCGTCCATTTTGGTCACCAGACCAGGAGATGGAACCCGAAAATGGCCCCGTACATCTACACGGAGCGCAACGGCATCTACATCATCGACCTTCAGAAGACGGTGAAGAAGCTTGAAGAGGCGTACTACTTTGTGCGCGACGTTGCTGCGGCCGGCGACAGCGTGCTTTATGTCGGCACGAAGAAGCAGGCGCAGGAAGCGATCAAGGAAGAGGCGACGAGAGTCGGCATGTTCTATGTCAACGCCCGTTGGCTGGGCGGCATGCTCACGAACTTCAAGACCATGCGCCGCAGGATCGACCGTCTGAACCAGCTCAATAAGATGCAGGAAGACGGCACGTTCGATCTTCTCCCGAAGAAGGAAGTTATTAAGCATAAGCTCGAGATCGAAAAGCTCGAGAAATACCTCGGCGGCGTCAAAGAGATGAAGAAGCTTCCCGGCGCACTCTTCGTAGTTGACCCGAGAAAAGAGAAAAACGCCATCGCGGAAGCGCGCAAGCTCGGCATTCCCGTCGTGGCGATCGTTGATACCAACTGCGATCCGGACGAGATCGATTATGTGATTCCGGGCAACGACGATGCGATCCGCGCTATCAAGCTCATTGCGCAGACCATGTCGAACGCAGTAACCGAGGGCAGACAGGGCGACGAGCTGACCGTTTCCGATGAGGCAGTCGCCGAAAAGGCCGAGGGCGAAGAAGTAAAAGCCGCCGAATAAGTTCGGTCGAAAGCCCGCATAGTTTTTATGCGGGCTTTTTTAAGAATCATGATTTGTTTGAAATCTGTAATAAAACTAATGGAGGTTGAATAGAATGGCATTTACTGCTCAGGATGTAAAAGCGCTGCGTGAAGCGACCGGCGCCGGCATGATGGACTGCAAGAAAGCGCTGACAGAAGCGAATGGCGATATGGAGAAAGCAACTGAATACCTTCGTGAAAAGGGCCTTGCCGCAGCGGCGAAAAAGGCCGGGCGCATCGCGGCGGAGGGGATTGTTTATGTCGGTATCTGCGACAAGTGCGGCGTGGCTTCGATTATCGAGGTCAACAGTGAGACCGACTTTGTTGCGAAAAACGCTGATTTCAAGAAATTTGTCGCAGATCTCGCGACGGTTGTGATGCTTGAGAATCCTGCCGATGTGGAAGCGCTCAAGACCTGCAAATATCCCGACAGCGACAAGAACGTTGCGGAAATGCTGCAGGAGAAAGTCCTCACCATTGGTGAGAACTTGCAGATCCGCCGCTTTGCCCGCTTTGATGCGTCTACTGTCAATGTCGGCTACACCCATATGGGCGGCGTGATCGGCGTTCTGGTTGGTCTGGAAGTGTCCGACGATTTGAAGGGAAACCCGGTTGTTGCTGAGCTTGGCCTCGATATTGGCATGCAGGCTGCTGCGATGCGTCCGAGCTATCTGGATAAGTCCGAAGTCGACGAAGCGACCCTTGCCAAAGAGAAGGAGATTCTTCTCGCCCAGGCGAAGGAAGAAAATGCCCAGAGCGCGAAGCCGAAGCCGGATGCGATTATTGAGAAGATGGTTATGGGCCGCATCGGCAAGTACTATGAGGAGAATTGCCTCCTGCAGCAGGCGTTCGTTAAGGAGAACAAGGTCTCTGTTGAAAAGCACATTGCGGAAGTGGCGAAAGAGCTCGGCGGCACGATCAAGCTCGTGAAGTTCCTCCGCTATGAGAAGGGCGAGGGACTTGCAAAGCGCGAAGACAATTTTGCTGAAGAAGTCGCCAGCATGGCGAAGTAAGACGGCTTTTACCGTTTTTTCTGGCTGAAAAAGCAGGGCTCAAGGTGCTTTTGGTACCTTGAGCCCTTTTTATACCGCCATCATAAGAAGATAGAAGCATAAAACAGGTTTATGGATGCAAGGAGATTTTTATATACATGGCAAACGTGCAAAAAATCACATTGTTTGAACAAAGTCCGATCCCAAAGGCTGTTTTAAAGCTGGCCGTTCCGACGATTTTAAGTTCGCTGGTGATGGTTCTTTACAATCTGGCGGATACGTACTTTGTCGGGATGCTCAATAATTCTGTACAGAACGCGGCAGTCACTTTGGCTGCGCCGGTACTGTTGGCATTCAATGCGGTCAACAATTTGTTTGGCGTGGGCAGTTCCAGCATGATGAGCCGCGCGCTGGGGAAAAGGGAATATGATACCGTATACCGCAGCTCTGCGTTTGGATTTTACTGTGCGGTGTGTTTTGGCATTATCTTTTCCGTTCTGTGTACGGTGTTGAAAGGGCCGCTTCTGATGCTTTTGGGGGTCGAGTCGAGCACTATGGCTGCTACGGCTGCATACATGAAGTGGACGGTTACTTTTGGTGCAACGCCGGCCATTCTGAATGTCGTTATGGTGTATCTTGTCCGTGCAGAGGGCGGAGCGCTGCATGCAAGCATTGGTACGATGAGCGGATGCCTGTTGAATATCGTGCTGGATCCGATTTTTATTCTTCCGGGCGGATTGAATATGGGAGCGGAAGGGGCAGGGCTGGCGACCTTTCTCTCCAATTGCGTAGCGTGCCTTTATTTTTTTGTCCTTCTGTTTGTGAAACGCGGGCATACATATATCTGCATCAAACCGAGCATGTTCAGGTGGAACAGGGCCATTGTTGCGGGAGTGTGCGGTGTCGGCATCCCTGCGGCCATTCAAAATCTTCTCAATGTCACGGGCATGACGGTACTCAATAATTTTACATCGGTTTACGGCCCGGACGCAGTTGCGGCGATGGGCATCACGCAGAAAATCTATATGGTTCCAATGTATGTGTCCATGGGGCTTTCGCAGGGGATCATGCCGCTGATCAGTTACAATTTCGCCAGCGGCAATACACGCAGGATGAAAGACACACTGTTGTTTTCTGTAAAAATCGCCCTCTCTGTTTTGATCGCAGTAATGATTCTTTACTATCTGCAGGCAGGGCAGCTGATCGGATTATTTATGCAAAATGGAGAAGTCATATCTTACGGTGAAAAGCTTTTGCGCGGCTTTTGTCTGGGCCTGCCCTTTCTGTGCATCGACTTTATCGCAGTGGGCGTGTTCCAGGCGACGGGCATGGGAAAAGAAGCGCTTATTTTTGCGATTTTGAGAAAAATTGTGCTCGAGATCCCTGCGCTTGTTGTTCTGAATGATTTCTTCCCGCTCTACGGCCTGGCATATGCGCAGCTGACGGCCGAATTTGTGCTGGCGGCAGCGGCAGTGGTTGTGCTCCGTCGCCTGTTCCGTAAACTGGAAAAGAAGTAGGTAGCGACTTTATGCTTGACGCTGCATGAACGTCACGTTAAAAAAGCCCGATTCCGCGTTATACGGAATCGGGCTTTTGAATACGGTGCTTTACAACGTGATCTCAAGCTGCACAGGTGCGGACCCCATCAAAGAGACGCTGCGTGCGTCGGGCTGCGAAAAACCGACAAAAAGCGCAAAGCGCTTGGAATCGATCGCGCGCGATCCGTCCTGATGCACGACCTCAAAAGCCTGCGCAGGAATATCGAGCGTGAAGCGCCCGCTGGCGTCTTTTTCCAGGAAGATCGGCTGGAATGCGCACAGGCTGTGATTGGGCACGGCGTCGGGGCTTTCCAGATCTTTGATATAGCACTGAAGAACTTCATGCGTCGCGCATGCGCCGATATTTGCCGCAGTGACAGAAAGGCGCGCGCCGTCAAATGCATTCTTGTCATACGCACATGATGCGTCGGAGAGTGCGAGTTTCGAGTACGTCAGGCCGTAGCCGAAAGGATAAAGCGCGTCGCCGTGCATATAGCGGTAGGTGCGCCCACGCATGGAGTAGTCCTCGAAAGCCGGCAGCTCTTCCGTCGAACGGTAAAAAGTGACCGGGAGTTTGCCGCTCGGCGAGCATTTGCCGAACAGAATATCGGCGACTGCGCGTCCGCCGAGCGCTCCGGGATACCAGGCGTGAAGAATCGCAGCGCAGTCGTCCTCGCGGCCCTGAAGGGAGATCGCGCTCCCTGCGCCGAGAACAACGACGACCGGCTTACCGGTTTCCAGAAGGCGTTCCAACAAGTGCTGCTGCCTGCCGGGCAGCTCGACGCCCTTTTTATCGTCGCCTGCATAAGGATTGTTTTCGTCTCCCTCTTCGCCCTCGATCGATGCGTCAAGGCCCAGGCACAGTACAACGACATCTGCGCGCTCTGCGGTGGAAACGGCCTCGGCCTCGCGGTTATCCATGCGCAGGGAAGAGTCGTAGCTGTAATTCAGGCCCTCCATATCCTGAACCAGATGGCAGCCCTGTGCATAGTAGAGACGTGTCTGCGGCAGAATCGCCTCGCGGATTCCGTCGAGAATGGTGATATACTGAGAGGGAGTACCGTTATAGTTGCCGAGAAGCATTGCCCGGCTGTCAGCGTTCGGGCCGATCACAGCAACTATTTTCAGCTGGTCGCGGTTAAGCGGCAATATGCCGTTGTTTCTTAGGAGAACCATGGAACGGCGGGCGGCCTTCAGCGCCAGCTCATGATGTTCAGCGCAGTCGTTCTTCTCAAACGGAATATCAGCGTATTCGCAATCATCGTCAAAAAGACCCAGTCGGATACGTGTTTCCATCAACCGAATCACAGATTCTGTGATCGTTTCTTCGCTGATCAGGCCTTCGGCGTGTGCAGCCAGAAGATATCCGTACATACGGCCGCAGTTCAGATCGCAGCCATTGTTCACAGCCATAGCAGCAGACTCGGGGGCGGTATGGGTTACATGGTGATTCAGATGGAAGTCAGCAATCGCGCCGCAGTCGGAAACAAAATGACCGTCGAACTCCCACTTTTCGCGCAGGATATCCTGAATGAGCGTTTTGCTGCCGCAGCAGGGTTCGCCATTCGTACGGTTATAAGCGCCCATTACGCTCTCGACTTTTGCCTCGCGTACCGCGGCTTCGAATGCAGGCAGATAAGTTTCTTCAAGATCTTTCGGCGAAACTTTTGCATCAAAGGAATGGCGGCGGCGCTCGGGACCGCTGTGAACGGCATAATGCTTAGCGCATGCAGCGGTTTTTAAGTACTTGCCATCGCCCTGAAGACCGCGGATGTATGCTACACCCAGCCGGGAGGTCAGATACGGGTCTTCGCCGTATGTCTCGTGCCCGCGGCCCCAGCGCGGATCGCGGAAAATATTGATGTTCGGCGACCAGAAAGTAAGGCCTTTGTAAATATCCCGGTCATTCTGGCGTATGCTCTCGTGAAATTTGGCGCGTCCTTCAGTGGCGACCGCATCGCCGATCTCCTGGAGAAGATCCGCGTCAAACATTGCCGCCATACCGATCGCCTGCGGGAAAACAGTCGCCGTGCCTGCGCGCGCGACGCCATGCAGCGCCTCGCCCCACCAGTTGTATTCCGGGATACCGAGGCGTGGGATGGCAGGCGCATTGAACAGCATCTGCGAGACCTTTTCCTCGAGCGTCATCTGATCCGCCAATTCTCGTGCCCGGGCACGAATTTCGGCACGCATCATTTCTCTTTCTTTACCCATGATCATTCCATCCTTTTGATGATTTGTTTTGCGCTACTCGCAGTAGATACATTTATTGTACCACGAAATAGACAGGATGCAAGAAAAAAACGCGGGTTTGTCATTCACAAAAAATTAAAGCCCAACCTATTTTAATTCCATGGGAAAAATGGTATATTATATTAAGTAACTTCTGCCGTTGGCTGATTGCGCTGAAAAGTGCAGGAGATACGAAAAAATCGCAGGGAGGCATACTGCGTGGAAAAACCACAGTATAAACGCGTGCTCCTTAAAATCAGCGGTGAGGCGCTGGCGGGGAGCAATAAGACAGGCTTGAATTTTGACGAGGTCATTGGCCCGGTGTGCGACGTTATCAAGACATGCGCAGACATGGGCGTCGAAATCGGGATCGTCGTCGGGGGAGGCAACTTCTGGCGCGGCGTCAAGGATGGCAGCGGCAAGATGGATCGTACGCGTGCCGATTACATGGGCATGCTTGCGACGACGATCAACGCCCTGGCGCTTTCAGACGCACTTGAAAAACGCGGGGTCGATGTGCGTGTGCAGACAGCCATTACCATGCAGCAGATCGCCGAGCCGTACATACGTCTCAAGGCGACCAGCCATCTGCGCAAGGGGAGAGTCGTCATCTTTGCATGCGGGCTTGGCAGTCCCTTTTTCTCGACAGACACGGCTGCGGTGCTCCGTGCGGCGGAGATCAACGCCGACGTGATCCTGCTGGCCAAAAATATCGACGGCGTATATGATTCCGATCCGGCGAAAAATCCGAACGCCGTCAAGTTTGACAACATCACCTATCAGGAGGTACTGAACCGCGGCCTCGGCGTGATGGATTCGACTGCTACGTCGCTTTCGATGGACAATCACATCCCGGTGCTCGTGTTCGCACTGAAAGACCCGGATAATATCCGCAAAGTGATTTGCGGTGAAAAAATAGGAACTTTAGTTAGGGAGGAAGGCAAATGAAAGGCCAATACAAAGAACTGGAAGCGAGAATGACCAAAACGACGGAGGTTTTGCAGCATGAATTTGCAACCATCCGCGCAGGCCGTGCAAACGCTCAGATTTTAGACAGGGTTTTCATCGACTATTATGGAACGCAGACGCCGATCCAGCAGGTTGCTTCCATCGCGTCTCCCGACCCGAGGACACTGACGATCCAGCCGTGGGACGCGAGCGCACTCAAGGCGATCGAGAAGGCGATCAACGCCTCTGATCTGGGCATCAACCCGCAGAACGACGGCAAGGTCATTCGTCTTACATTCCCGCCGCTGACGGAGGAGCGCAGAAAAGAGCTCATCAAGCGCGTGGGCAAGGTCGCGGAAGAGGCGAAGGTCGCCATCCGCAACATCCGCCGCGATGCGATGTATAAGGATATGAAGAAAAAGTCGGAGATCACGGAAGACGACTATAAAAACACCGAGGCGGACGTGCAGGAGCTGACGGACAAATTCTGCAAAGAGTGCGACAAGCTCGCGGAGAAAAAGCAGAAAGAGCTTTCTGAGGTATAATGTTTTCAAAAGGAATGCAAGCGTTCCTTTTGATGTGCAAGGAATGGCAGCCGCTGCGCGCGGCGATCAGGGAATGTGACCGGGGAGAAATCCCCGGTCACATAAAGATTTTAAAATTTTGTGTGCAAACATGCGGCGATAAGAATGAACACCGTGTTTTGCGTACGCGCCTGCGGGGCGGCAGATACTGCCCGGCGGGCGGCGCCTGCCGCTTTGCAGGGCGCTTACTGATCCGGCTGACAGGAGCGGCATGCGCAGCGCGTGATAGCGCGCTGCGTGCGTATCAATTCCAATCACAGATAAGGAATGAGTTTGAAAGTGCCTTTATTTGAAAGCGGAGGAAAGAAGCAGATCGACCCCACACGCGTGCCGCGTCATATTGCGATTATTATGGATGGGAATGGGCGCTGGGCGAAAAAGCGCGGCCTGCCGCGCACGGCAGGCCATGCGGCGGGAAGCGAAACATTTCGCCGGATCGGGAGATACTGCAAAAAACTTGGCGTAAAATATCTGACGGTCTATGCTTTTTCCACTGAGAATTGGAAGCGGCCGGCCGATGAAGTCGCTGCGATTATGCAGCTTTTGGAAAAGTATTTGGATGAAGCGGCGCAGAGCATGCGCCGCGAAAATAGAGCGGTACATATCCTCGGCGATGTGACCGCGCTTTCCGCGCGCCTGCGGGAGCTGATCGCGCGCAACGAAGAGATCGCCGCACAGCTTCAGCCGGACTGCATCGCGAACCTGTGCATCAATTACGGCGGTCGTGATGAAATTGTACGTGCGGCACGCGCGGCGGCTGGCGCCGTTATGCGCGGCGAAGTGGAAATTGAAAAGATCGACGAGGCCTATTTTTCGTCGCTTTTATATACGAGAGAAATCCCTGATCCGGATCTGATCATCCGGCCCAGCGGGGAAGTAAGAATTTCAAATTTTCTCCTCTGGCAGTCCGCTTATGCGGAATTTTATTTTGACGACACGCTCTGGCCGGATTTTACCGAGCGTACGCTGGACCGTGCGATCGTGTCCTATCAAAGCCGTGCAAGGCGCTTCGGCGGCATATAAAATGGAGAAGGGGAGACATGCCGTATGATTAAGAGAACAATATCCGCGCTGATCGCGCTGCCGCTCCTGTTTATCGTATTGTATGCATTTCCAAACTGGGCCATCGCGGTGACGCTCGGCGTGGTGATAGCCATTGCGGTCCATGAGATGCTGTATAACACGGGCTTTCTCCGCGACCGCTTTTTTCTGGTGATTTCGTGCATATACGGTTTTGTGGCGCCGCTGTGGTTTTATTTCGATCTGCGCTTTTCTGCTGTTGCGGGGATTTTTGTCTATATCGCGGCCATGTTCGTGTATGGGCTCTTTCACCATCAGACGATCACGTTTGAAAAGATCGCGGGCACGTTTTTTGCCACCTATATGATCTCCTTTTTTCTCTCTGCGATCATGAAGATTCTTGTCATGGACAATGGCGATTATATGATCATTCTGCCCTTCGCCGCGTCGTGGCTGACGGACACCAGCGCGTATTTTGCAGGCCGTTTTTTCGGCCGACATAAACTTGCGCCGGACATCAGCCCCAAAAAGACGGTCGAAGGGGCAGTCGGCGGCGTTTTCGGCGGGGCGCTGGGCTGTATGCTGGTGGCGCTCATTTATCAGGTGTTTTTTGCGCAGACGCCGAACTACCTGCTTTTCGGCCTGATCGGCCTGATCTGTTCTTTGGCAGGACAGATTGGCGATCTGTCTTTGTCACTGATCAAGCGGAATTTTGGCATCAAAGATTACGGTACCATTATGCCAGGGCATGGGGGCGTGCTCGATCGGTTTGACAGCGTACTTTTTGCCGCGCCCATGTGTGAGGCGCTGCTGTTTTTGCTTCCATCGCTCCTTTAAGCGGGGAGCATTTTTGAGGGGGCAGATACTGCCTATACGGGCCGAGCGCGCAAAATGCTTCAAATGTATTTTGCCGAGGCAGATTGATATTACCGGTTTGTTCCTGGAAAACAGGCTGCCGGTCAAGTGGAGATTGAACCGAGTATGGATAGAAAAAAAATTGCGATCCTCGGTGCGACAGGGTCGATCGGCACGCAGGCGCTTGATGTGATCGCGCGCCTGGGGTACGGCGTGACAGCGCTCGCAGGGTACCAGAACGATCGCGTCCTTGCCGAGCAGGCGCGGCGCTTTCGTCCGGATATGGTCTGCGCAGTGGATGAAAAGGCGGCGGAGCGCCTGAGAGACGCTCTGCATGACACGGACATCCGCGTGCTCGCGGGCGAAGAGGGGCTTATATCCTGCGCTGTTGCAGAAGGAACGGATATTCTTTTGCAGGCGGTGGTCGGTATGGCGGGGCTGCGGCCCACGCTGGCGGCGATCGCGGAAAAAATCCCCATTGCACTGGCCAATAAGGAGACGCTTGTCTGTGCGGGCGATATCGTTCTGTCGCGCGCGAGGGAAGCGGGCGTTCCGGTGCTCCCTGTGGATTCGGAACACTCTGCCATCTTTCAGTGCCTGGAAGGCGTGCCGGAGCGCGAAGCGGTCAAAAAGATTCTGCTCACTGCCTCCGGCGGACCTTTTTTCGGGAAGACGCGCGCGGAGCTTGCACATGTTACGCCGGAGATGGCGCTGCGCCATCCGACGTGGAATATGGGCGCAAAGGTCACGATCGATTCTTCCACGCTGGCCAACAAGGGCCTTGAGCTGATCGAGGCGATGCATCTCTTCTCCATGTCGGAAGAGCGCATCGAGATCGTTGTGCACCGGGAGAGCATCGTGCATTCGATGGTGGAGCTGAGCGATAACGCAGTGATCGCCCAGCTTGGCTCGCATGATATGCGTCTGCCGATCCAATATGCGCTGACCTATCCTGCGCGCGTGCCGTGTCCGGCGCCGGCGCTTGATCTTGTTGCGCTCGGGAAGTTGTCGTTTTACGCGCCGGATATGGAGACGTTTTCCTGCCTGGCCCAGGCGCGCCGTGCGGCGAAGCTTGGCGGCAACGCCGGGGCAGCGTTCAACGCCGCCAACGAAGCGGCGGTTGCGCTCTTTCTTGCCGGCAAAATCCCCTATCTTTCCATTGGGGAACTCATTAAAGCGGCGCTTGACGGCATACAATATATAGAAAAGCCCGACCTCGGGCAGATTCTTGAGACGGATATACAGACAAGGGCGTTTGTATCCGACCTGGTGAAAGAATAGGTGATCAATATTTTAACCTTGCTCCTGACGATTCTCATTTTTGGCTTTCTCATCCTGATCCATGAGACGGGCCATCTGGTCGCGGCAAAAAGTTTTGGCGTAAAGGTACATGAGTTTACAATCGGCTTTGGACCGCGCCTTTTCAGGCTGAATCGCGGCGGAACAGATTATTGCCTCAGGGCGATCCCCTTTGGCGGCGCCGTTGTGATGGAGGATGAGGAAACAGGCGACTACGAGGCGGAGGGCTCGTTTGAAAAGGCGAGTTTTCCAAAACGATTTGTGATCATTGCAGCAGGGGCGGTCATGAATATCCTCCTCGGATTTGTGATCCTCTGTTTTACGTTCTCCGGCATGGAGGCAATTCCCACTACGGTGATCGATCAGACGATGGAGGGCTTTGATTTTGCCGGGGAACAGGGGATTTTGCCCGGCGACCGCATCGTCTCCATTGACGGATACCATCTGTTTCTGTTCGGTGATTTTGATATGGCCATGCAGCGCGCAAACGGCGGTCCGGTCGATATCAAACTGGAGCGCGACGGCAGGACTCTTGTGCTCGAGGATATCCCGCTTGCCAAAAAGACGTATGTCGTAAACGGCGAGACAGGGGAGTACTATGGCCTCACCTTCCGCGTCGATCCTCCGACCATCGGCGGGAAAATGAAATACGCCGCGCTGAACGGCGTCAACCTGATCCGCCTTACGTGGATGAGTCTGTTCGATCTCATCACCGGTACAGTCGGATTGGACGCGTTGTCAGGTCCTGTCGGCGTCGGGGTTGTGATCGGCGAGACGGCAAAGCGCTCCACGCCGATGCTTTGGTATCTGGTGGCGCTGATCACCATCAACCTCGGGGTTTTGAACCTGCTTCCCATTCCTGCGCTTGACGGCGGGCATATCCTGTTTATGCTTATCGAACTGCTTACCCGCAGGAAGATCAGTCCGGAGCTTAAAAACAAAATTTCAGCCGTGTTTTTGATTCTGCTGATGCTTTTGATGCTTGTTGTCACGTTTAAGGATGTGTTCATGATTTTCGGCGACAAAATCAAAGGCCTTTTCGGCTGAGAACCTATCAATCTGCGAAACGGAGCATAACCATGAAACGAAAAATAACAAAAGCCATTCATGTCGGCGGCGTCACTATCGGTGGCGGCGCCGACATCGCAGTGCAGTCGATGACCAATACCGACACACGCGATGTTGCTGCAACGGTAGCACAGATCGACAGTCTGTATCGCACCGGATGTAAAGTTGTGAGACTTGCCATACCGGATATGGAGGCGGCGCACGCTGTTTATCGCATTCGTGAGCAGTCCCCGGTGCCGCTTGTGGCGGATATCCATTTTGACTACCGGCTGGCGCTGGAGGCGGTGGCGGCAGGCATTGACAAGATCCGCATCAACCCGGGCAACATCGGCGGTGACGACCGGGTCAAAGCGGTCGCGCGCGCGTGCGCGGCGCATTCCGTTCCCATCCGCATCGGGGTCAACGGAGGTTCGCTCGAAAAAGACATATTGGCAAAGTACGGCGCACCGACCTGCGAGGCGATGGTCGAAAGTGCGTTTTATCATGTCAAGCTGCTCAATCGGTTTGATTTTGACGACATCGCCATATCCATGAAGTGCACGCAGGTGGAAGACACCATCGCGGCGAGCGAAGCGATGAGCGCGCGGTGCGATTACCCCATCCATATCGGCATGACGCATGCGGGCACCGAGTATATGGGAACGATCAAAAACGCCGTCGGTATCGGCGCGCTTCTCTGCCGCGGCATCGGCGACACGATCCGCGTTTCCCTCACGGCTGATCCGGTGCGCGAGGTGGAGGCGGGCTATGCCATTCTGCGCGCCGTAGGGCTGCAGCAAAGCGGCGTCGAGGTGATCGCCTGCCCGACCTGCGGGCGCTGCCGCATCGAACTGATCGACATCGCGCGCGAGGTGGAGCGCCGCGTCGCGGCGATGGAGGTTCCGCTCAAGGTGGCGGTCATGGGCTGTGCGGTCAACGGACCGGGGGAGGCGAAAAGCGCCGATCTCGGCATTGCGGGCGGCGATGGAATGGGCCTGCTTTTTTCAAAAGGGGAGATCCTGCGCCGTGTGCCGCAGGAAAAACTGGTGGACGAGCTGATTGCGGAAATCGAAAAGCGGCAAAAGGAGTGGGGAGCGGCGCATCATGCAGAGTAAGCCGAGATTCTTCGATGTATTTCAGAATTATAAGCCGGATGCAAAAGTGCAGGGCGCGCTCGAGGGCTGCCTGGTGGACGCTATGGCGATCGATAACGACCGGCGGCTTTTGAACCTGACGCTGCATTTTCCGGCGGTGGTGGACCGGCGCGTGATCAGCCATGTTGCGAGCGATCTGCAGCAGGGGTATGACCTTCATTCCGTACGCCTGCAGCCGAGGTTCTCTCTTGAAGCGCTCAGCATGGAGTATATTCAGTCTATCAAGCGCTACGTCGCGTCGGAATTTCCGTCCTGTATCGGGTATCTTGCCGGCTCGGAGTGGCAGCTTGACGGGGATGCCCTTACGATCCACATCAAAAACGGCGGTGCGGAAAAGCTGGAGGCGATCCTGCCGAAGGTCGAACGCGTCATCCTGAGTGAGACAGGGATTCTTTGCCGTGTCTCTCTTTGCGGGAATACGGCGCCTTCGCTGGAAGAGGCGGAGCGCATGCTCGAGTCAAGGCGGAAAGAAGTGCTTGAAAATATGCCCGCCATACCGTCCGCGCCCGCCGCAGGTGGAAAGGGCGGAAGCGGCGGCGCGCCTTCCGGCGCGGGCGGCGGGCGGCCAAAGAGGCCGCCGCAGGAGGGGGGCTTCCGCCGCGCGAGCGCGCCGAAGGCTTTGAAGATCGAGAACCCGGAAGATATTATTATGGGTAAGCCGACCGACGAGACGCCCACTCCGATGAAAGAGCTTGGGTTGGACATGGGCCGTGTCACGGTCAAGGGGGATATTTTTGCGGTCGAGATCCGCGATATCCCGGCAAAAAATTTAAAAGTCGTCACATTTGATATGACGGATTATACGGATTCCGTTCACGTGGTCAAGGTGGTCAAGGCGGACAGGGAGGATGCCGAACAGCTGATTTCCGGCGTCAAAAAAGGCCTCCATGTCGTGGTGCAGGGGAGCATGGGCTATTCGACGTATGACCGCTCGGCAGTGCTGACCCCTGTTTCCATCCGGAAAGCAAAAAAACAGGTTCGCATGGATAACGCCGCCGAAAAGCGTGTGGAGCTTCATCTGCACTCGAATATGTCGACAATGGATGGCATCACGGATATTGCAGACCTTGTCGCGCGCGCCAAACTTTGGGGGCATAAAGCCGTTGCCATTACCGATCACGGCGTGGCGCAGGGCTATCCCGCTGCGATGAATGCCGGGAAGAAGCACGGCATCAAGATTCTTTATGGCGTGGAAGCGTATTATGTAAACAACGCGAGCATGGCCAAGGCTGTCACCGGGAAGCTTGACGCATCGCTCGATGAGGAATATATCGCCTTTGATATTGAGACAACAGGCCTGAACCCGGAACGCGAGACGATCATCGAGATCGCCGCCGCGCTGGTGCGCGGGGAGGAGATCGTCGATCGGTTCCAGACTTATGTAAATCCAAACCGCCCGATCCCGGCGGAGATCACGAAGCTCACGGGCATCGATGACAGCATGGTGCGCCGCGCGCCGGAGCTGCGGCCTGCGCTGGAGGCGTTTCTTGCCTTTGCCGGGGAGCGGCCGCTCGCAGCGCACAACGCGAGCTTTGACATCAGCTTTATCCGGCTTGCGTGCAGAAAATTCGGCATCGAGCGCGAATTTACATATGTCGATACGCTGGAAATGGCGCGCATCCTTCTGCCGCATTTGAACCGGCATAAGCTCAACATTGTTGCGGAAGAGCTGCATTTGGGCGATTTTGACCACCATAAGGCGAGCGAGGATACCGAGGTGCTCGCGAAGATCCTGATCGCATTTTTTGTGCGGCTGAAGCAGGAACAGCCCGATGTGACGCTGCAGAAGGTAAACGGCATTCTTACGGCAAAGCGCTCAGGGGATACGAGAAATCTCCGTTCGCGCCACCTTATCATTTTGGTGAAGAATTACACGGGCCTCAAAAACCTGTACCAGCTGATCACGGAGTCGCATCTGACGCATTATAAAAAACAGCCGATCATCCCGCGTGACCTGCTTGAGCAGTACCGCGAAGGGCTGATCCTCGGTTCGGCCTGCGAGGCGGGGGAGCTTTTCGAAGCCGTTGCCGCAAAGCGGCCCTGGAAAGAGCTGATCAAGATCGCGGGCTTCTATGACTTCCTCGAAATTCAGCCCATCGGCAACAACGCCTTCATGCTGCGCAACGGCTCCGCGCGCGATGAGGAGGAGCTGCGGGAGTTCAACCGCATCATCGTCAAACTCGCCGACGCGCTTGGCAAGCCTGTCGTCGCAACGGGCGACGTGCATTTTCTCGAGCCGCACGACGAGGTCTACCGTCGTATCCTGATGGCGTCAAAGGGTTTTACGGACGCGGATGAGCAGGCGCCGCTTTATTTCAAGACAACGGACGAGATGCTTGAGGAATTTTCCTACCTCGGCGCGCAGAAGGCGTATGACGTGGTCGTAAAAAATACGAATCTCATCGCCGACATGTGTGAGGATATCCAGCCCGTGCCGGACGGTCAGTACCCGCCGAAGATCGAGGGGTCGGCTGAGGACCTGCGGCGCATCTGCAACGAAAAGCTCGTCGCCCTGTACGGGGAGAACCCGGACCCGCTCATCCGCGAGCGGCTCGACATTGAGCTGAACTCCATTATTTCCCACGGTTACGATGTCATGTACATCATCGCACAGAAGCTGGTGTGGAAGTCGCTGGAGGATGGGTATCTTGTCGGCTCGCGAGGGTCGGTCGGTTCGTCGATCGTCGCCTTCTTTGCCGGTATTACCGAGGTCAACGCCCTTCCCGCGCACTACCGCTGCCCGATCTGTAAAAAGACGGAGTTCCACGGCGGCGAGGGGTACGGCGCGGGTGTGGACATGCCGGACAAAAATTGTCCTGATTGCGGCGTCAAAATGGTGAAAGACGGCTTTGATATTCCGTTTGCGACCTTCCTGGGCTTTAATGCCGATAAGACGCCTGATATTGACCTGAACTTTTCAGGCGAATATCAGGCGACCGCACATAAGCAGACGATTGAGATCTTCGGCGAGGGGCATGTTTTCCGTGCGGGAACCATCGGCACCGTCGCGGAAAAAACGGCGTACGGCTACGTCAAAAAGTATCTGGAGGAGCGCGGCCTTGAAGTGGGAAGGGCGGAGGAGAACCGCCTGACGCTGGGCTGCACCGGCGTCAAGCGCACGACGGGCCAGCACCCGGGCGGCGTTATGGTCGTGCCGCGTGACCGCTCGATCTTTGAGTTCTGCCCGGTGCAGCACCCGGCGGACGACCCGAATTCCGACATCGTTACCACACATTTTGATTACCATTCCATTCACGACAACCTGTTGAAGCTCGACCTTCTGGGGCATGATGATCCGACCATGATCCGCATGCTGGAGGACCTGACCGGTGTGAACGCACGCGAAATTCCGCTTGACGATCCGGAGACGGTCAGCATTTTTACCTCTATCCATGCGCTGGGCATCGACGAGGACGAGATTTTGGGAACGACCGGCGCGCTGGCGATCCCTGAGTTCGGCACGAAGTTCGTGCGCGGTATGCTCCTTGATACGCGTCCGAAGAGCTTTGACGAGTTCGTGCGCATTTCCGGCCTCTCGCACGGTACGGACGTTTGGCTTGGAAACGCGCAGGAGCTGATCGAAAATAAAGTGGCGACGCTGAAAGAGGTCATCTGTGCGCGCGACGATATCATGCTTTTTCTCATTTCCAAAGGCGTTGAGCCGAAGATGAGCTTCACCATCATGGAGAGCGTGCGTAAGGGCAAGGGCTTAAAGCCTGAGTTTGAAGAGGCGATGCGTGCCTGCGACGTG
>CAKTWY010000013.1 GCA_934630445.1 uncultured Eubacteriales bacterium | reverse complement strand
AAAGCATTTTGACATGTTTTTTTAGCATATCAAAGCATTTTGATAGACTTTTATTGAATTTTTATTTAGGATTGAGGCGGAAAGGAGGAACACATCATTGGAATTGGAGATATAATAACCGCAGAGCGGTTATTATACCACGCACATGCCGCCTCTCTGAGGCGACATGCTGAGATTTTATGGCGTGCCGTCTCAGACGGTACATACCAATTATACCATAAAGCGTTTCACGCTTTATGGTATAATCAGAAAAAAACCGCAGTTTGCAGGAGAGAAAAATGGAACAGATAAAGAGAAATTATTATGGCAGTTTATGTGCAGAAATGTATGAAATTTTACATAAAGAGGCCCCGCATGATGAATTGGAATTTTATCTGTCTTATGCCGAAAAGGGAATGGCGATTTTAGAACCTTTATGCGGAAGCGGAAGGTTTCTCGTACCGTTTTTAGAGCGGGGTCTAACGATCAAAGGCGTGGACAACTCACAGGAAATGCTCGAAAAACTGTTGGAAAAAGCGCCTGATGCAGCAGTGACACAAAGTGATATCGAAAAATACGAGATATCAGAATGTTTTGATTACATTTTTATTTCCTCCGGGTCCGTATCTCTGTTCACAGATATGCAGTTATGTAAGAATGTTTTGTCTAAGATGAAGACTTTCCTGAAAAAAGGCGGAAAATTTGTGTTCGCGGTCGACACCGTAGCCTGTCGCTGTTCCGATTGCGATGCATATCAAACGCAGGTGGTTGTGGAAACGGAAAAGCATCATCGGCTGGTACTTCGATCTCAAAACGATTATGATGAAGAAACGCATACGCAATTCAGTCCTTCGCTTTACGAATTATATGACGGAGAAGAATTGATACGTCAGGAAAAGATGGACTTTCAGACCCATCTATATGAATTGGGGGAGATGGAAGCGATTTTGCAGGAAATTGGCTTTACGCAGATCGCAGTATATTCATCGTTTAAAAAGGACATTGCAAAAACAAATGATTCGGAAATGTTTCTGTATGAATGCAGCTTCTAAATAATCAGGCAAGACAGCAGATCCAGCGGTCATTCCCGGCCTGTCTCGGCGGATGATGCGTTACCGGATCATGGCAATGCAAAGGGGAAAAAGCGTACATACGAACCCGCAGCCTTTGTCATCAAAAAACAGGAGAAATCTCTCATAAATACGTGCAAAAACAGGAGATCGGTGCTATACTGTGTGTAGCATGCCGCAGCCGCCCGAACAGAAAGAACCGGGCGGGCGCACAGCGGCCTGCGGCAGGCAAATATGTGTTTTTTTGAGGAAAGGGAGATCCACATGAAGCAGTACAACGGCCCCATGCGCTTTGCCCATCGCGGGTTCAACAAGGTGGCTCCGGAGAACACGCTCCACGCCCACAGCGCCGCCATTGAAGCCGGATTTGAGGGCATCGAGATCGACATCCGCATGTCGAAGGACGGCAGGATCGTCGTCGTTCACGATGAGAACCTCACCCGCATGACCATCGGCCACCCCACGCCCTGTATCGGCGCTGTCAAGGATATGACGTGGGAAGAGCTTTCAAAAGTTGAATTGCCGTATGCAAACCACCTGCTTGACGAATTCCCTGAGGGCGGTTTTGAAAATGAGTTTCTCGCCATCTATCCCGCCCGCCTGCTTGGGCAGGACAGCCGCCACTACTATGCCGACGAGCGCAAAAAGGAGACGCGCGTGACGCACTTCATCCTTTTTGAGGACCTTGTGCGCTGGTTTGACGAGAACACCACGACACAGATGATGGAGATCGAATACAAAGCGCCGGGCATGATGGACGCGCTGGCGCCCATTCTGGCAGGCGCGAAGGCGCGCGAGCGCATGATCCTTTTCTCGGGCGTGCGCGAGTATATCAATGAGATCCAGGACTATTACCGCACGCACGAGAAGCCCGAGGGCCTGAAGCTGGGCGCGAATATCCGCCGTCTCGACGACGAGACGAAGGAGTACATCAAGGATATGGACCTCTGGGAGGTCGGCCTGAACGACCGCTGGTTCGGCGAGGAGGAAAAGGCATATCTCGACGCGCGCGGCATTAAGATTTTTTCCAACCTCGGGGATTATCCCGCCTGGTGGACAAGGATCTGCGAGCTGGGCGTGGCGGGCTTCAAGTCCAATTATCCCGAGGAATTCACCGAGTGGTGGCAGCATAGCAAATTTGCCAGGGACTGATGGACCGCACCGGTGCATGAACATATGACGCATTCCGCCGCAGAGCTGAAAAGCTTCTGCGGCGGAATTTTTATTGCGGAGCAATCGAAAGGCTTCGATTCCAATTTGCGCGCCCCGCATGCGTGGGAAATTGCCGCACATGCATATGTAAATTTATATTTTTGTTCGTCATAAGTTTACAAAATATCCATTGACAGTTTGGAAGAAAAGCATATAATTAGATAGTCAAACTAATTACTTGAGGGAGGTGTGTGCGTGGACGATTTTGAAAAAAGGATCAATCATCTGTTGACTGATACGTATAAAAACGTCGTCAAAGTAGAAGAAAATATGCTGAAAAGCACGCAGTCTCCGCTGAGTATCAGTGAAATTCATCTTCTGGAGGCAGTCGGAAACGCCGAGGGGCACACGCAAACAGTCAGCGCGCTGGCAGAAACGCTTGATATCACGACCTCGTCCGTCACCATCGCCGTGGGGAAACTTGTCCGCCGGGGGTATCTCTTGAAAGACAAAAGCCCACTTGACGGCAGAAGCGTATGTATCACGCTGACGCGCGAAGGGGAGAAGATACACCGCCTGCACCGCTATTTTCACATGAAGATGGTGCGTTCGCTTGTCGAAAATTTTGACGAGGGGGAGCGGCGGGCGCTCCTTTCGGGCCTGGAAAAGCTCGACAAATTCTTTCTGGAAAAGGTATCCGAAACGGAGGCATAAGCGCAATGAGTTTTCAAATTCTCGGAACCGGCCGCGCGCAGCCGGAGTATATCCTCACCAATGACGAACTTTCGACCATGGTGGACACGAGCGACGAGTGGATCGTGCCCCGCACGGGGATCAAAACACGCCGTATCTGCACGCATGAGACGCTGACGGACCTTGCCGCGGCGGCCGCGCGCCAGGCGATTGCAAGCGCGGGCCTTGCGCCGTCCGATATCGGGCTGATCATCTGTTCGACGCTGCAGGGCGACTACAAGACGCCGATGCTCTCGGGCATGCTGCTGCGCGAGCTGCATATCAGCTGCCCGGTGTTTGACCTGAACGCGGCGTGCTCGGGCTTTATTTACGCGCTCGACACGGCTGCGGCGTATCTCGACTCCGGCCGGGCGGACAACATCCTTGTCGTCGGCGCAGAGATGATGACCAAGCATATCGACTGGAGCGACCGTGCGACGTGCGTGCTCTTCGGCGACGGCGCGGGCGCTGTGGTGTTGAAAAAGGGAACAAACCTCCTTTCCATGCGCGTGCGCGCGAAGGCCGACGAGCAGATGCTCCTTGCCATCGGCGGCACGCACGGTGAAAGTCCTTTCTACAAGGCGCCGAAGCTCGATGAATATCTGCATATGGCGGGCGGCGAGGTGTTCAAATTCGCGGTGGGCTCCATGTGCCGCGACGTGAAGGCGGTCATGAAGGAGGCGGGCGTCACGCCTGCGGACGTCAGATATATCCTGCCGCATCAGGCAAACGTGCGCGTCATTACCGCCGCGGCCGAGCGGCTCGGCTTTCGGGAGGAGCAGGTGGGCGTCAACATCGACCACTGCGGCAACACTTCGTCGGCGAGCATCCCGCTGCTGCTGGACGAAATGGTGGAAGCGGGGAGAATCGCGCGCGGCGATATCCTTGTCATGACGGCGTTCGGCGGGGGGCTCACGTCCGGCGCATGTGTGGTAAAATACTGAGATCGGCCCCGGCAGAAGCTGCGGGCTGAAGATAAATCAAGATTAATATGCTGGAGGAAACAACAATGACATTTGAAAAAGTAGCTGCCCTTATCGCTGAGAACCGCGACCTTGATGCTTCCGAACTGACGATGGAAACGACGTTTGAGTCGCTCGGCTTTGATTCGCTCGACACAGTGGAGCTTGTGATGACGTTTGAAGAGGAGTTCGGCGTCACGCTTGAGGTCGACGAAAACCTGAAGACCATTGGCGACGTCGTGCGCCTGATCGATTCGATGCCGCAGGAATAAGATCCGCCGCGGCGTCCGGCGTGCCGGATGCCGCCGATCAATGGAGATAAAATGATGAGAACACCGATCTGTGATCTGTTTGGAATTGAATATCCGATTTTCCAGGGCGGCATGGCATGGGTGGCAAACGCCTCCCTGGCCGGCGCCGTATCAAAGGCAGGAGGCCTTGGCATTATCGCCGCGGCAAACGCGCCGGTCGATGTCGTGCGCGAAGAGATCCGCAGTCTGCGCGAAAGCACCGATAAGCCCTTTGGCGTGAATATCATGCTGATGAGCCCGTTTGCGGAGGAGATCGCGCAGCTCGTTATCGACGAGCGCGTGCCGGTCGTCACCACGGGCGCTGGCCTGCCGACGAAGTATATGAAAGCGTGGCTCGCCGCGGGCATCAAGGTCGTTCCCGTCGTGCCGTCCGTCGGCGTCGCGCGTATGGTAGAGCGCGCCGGGGCGTGCGCCGTCGTCGCCGAGGGCGGCGAGTCAGGCGGGCATATCGGCGAGCTGAACACCATGGCGCTCGTGCCGCAGGTGTGCGACGCGGTGAACATACCCGTGCTCGCGGCCGGCGGTATCGGCGACGGAAGGGGCGTCGCGGCGGCGATGATGCTCGGCGCCGTCGGCGTGCAGCTCGGCACGCGTTTTCTTGTCGCGAAGGAGTGCACGATCCATGAGAACTATAAAAAAAAGGTCCTCGCGGCGAAGGATATCGACACGATGACCACCGGGCGCACGCTCGGCAACCCTGGGCGCGCGCTGAAAAACCGCTTTACGCGCGACTTTCTCGCCAATGAGAACAATGCCGACATGACGCTCGAGGAGAAAGAGGCCTTCGGCGCGGGCGCGCTTCGCCGCGCGGTCGTGGAGGGCGACGAGCAGAACGGCTGCTTTATGGCCGGAGAGATCAGCGGCATGGTGAGGCGTGAGCAGACCTGCGAGGAAATGATCAAAGAGATTTTCGCCCAGGCGGAAACCGTACTGAAAGGTGCGCAGAAATGGGTAAAATAGCGTTTGTTTTTGCAGGCCAGGGCGCGCAGTACCAGGGAATGGGCAAAAGTCTTGCCGAAATTTCCCCTGCGGCGCGCGCGGTATTCGATATGGCCGAGCGCATCCGCCCCGGCACGCGCGAGCAGTGCACGCAGGCCGCGAAGGAAGAGCTGTCCGTTACCGTCAATACCCAGCCCTGCCTTTTCTGCGTCGACCTGATGGCGGCGCGCGCGCTTGAAGAGCGCGGCGTGCGCGCGGATATGGCGGCCGGATTCTCCCTGGGGGAGATCCCAGCGCTTGCGTTTGCGGGGTACATGACCGATGAACAGGCATTCCGCTTTGTCGTGCGCAGGGGCGAGGTGATGGATGCCTGCGCGGGGGAGAACCCCGGGCGCATGTTCGCCGTCGTTAAGCTGTCTGCCGGCGATGTTGAGGCGCTGTGCAGAGCGATCCCAGAATGCTGGCCCGTCAACTACAACTGCCCGGGCCAGACGGTCGTCGCCTGCGCGGCGGCTTCGGCCGCAGCGCTTACAGAGGCAGTCAAAAATGCGGGCGGCAGGGCGCTCCCCCTCGCGGTGAGCGGCGCGTTCCACTCGCCGTATATGAAGGCCGCTACCGAAGCGCTCGCGGCGGAGTTTGCGCAGCTTGCCTTCGCGCAGGCACCCGTGCCGGTGTACGCGAACGTCACGGCGCAGCCGTATGATGCGGAGGAACTGCTTTTCCGTCAGGCGTCCTCGCCGGTCCTCTGGCAGCGCACGATCGAGGCAATGCTGAAAGACGGCGCCGATACCTTTGTCGAGGTCGGCCCGGGCAAGACGCTCTCCGGCCTGATCGCGAAGATCGCGCCCGACGCGCGTATCTGCCGCGTCGAGGATGAGAAGAGCCTCAATGAGACAATGGAGGTATTATCCAGTGCTGAAAAATAAAGTCGCCGTCGTCACCGGCGGCAGCCGCGGCATCGGCCGGGCGATCGCGCTCGAATTCGCGCGGCAGGGCGCTTCGCTGGCGCTGCTTTATGCGGGAAACGAGGAAGCTGCCCGCAAAACAGCGGAGGAGATCGCAGCGCTCGGCGCGCGGTGCGAGGTCTACCGCTGCGACGTCAGCTCCTCTGAGGAGACGAAGCGCACCGCCGGGGAGATCCTCCAGGCGTTCGGCGCGGTCGATATCCTGGTCAACAACGCCGGCATCACGAAGGACGGCCTCGTCCTGTCCATGACGGAGGAGAACTTCGAGTGCGTCATCGATACCAACCTGAAGGGCGCGTTCCTGATGATCCGCCAGTTCTATACGCATATGATGCGCCGCCGTACGGGCCGCATTATCAATATTTCGTCCGTCGCGGGCCTGATGGGCAACGCGGGGCAGGCCAACTACGCCAGCGCGAAGGCGGGCCTGATCGGCCTGACGAAGAGCGTCGCCAAAGAGCTCGCCGCACGCGGCGTTACCTGCAACGCGATCGCACCCGGCTTTATCGAGACGGATATGACCGCAGCGCTGCCTGAGAAAGTGCGGGAGGGCGCGGCGGCCGCGATCCCGATGAAGCGTATGGGCAGGGCGGAAAATGTTGCGCACGCCGCCGCGTTCCTCGCGTCGGACGGCGCGGAATATATCACGGGTGAGGTCATCCGTGTCGACGGGGGGTTATGCATGTGAAGGAGAGAAGAGTAGCCGTTACAGGCCTGGGCGTCGTTTCGCCCGTGGGCAGCGGCGTTTCCACCTTTTATAACAATCTGACCGCCGGCGTGTGCGGCGTCGATTTTATCACAAAGTTTGACACTGCGAACGTCAAAGTCAAGGTCGCGGCCGAGGTCAAGGACTTCGATCCGCTCGCGTATATGGAGAAGAACGAAGCGCGCCGCATGGACCTGTATACCCAGTACGCCGTCGCGGCTGCGGCGCAGGCGATGGAGGACAGCGCCATTGCCGGTACGCTCCCGGCTGAGCGGCTGGGCGTCTATGTCGGCGCGGGCATCGGCGGCATGAGCACCTTCGTCACCGAGACGGAGAAGCTGCTGAGGGGCGGGCCGAGGAAGGTATCCCCCTTCTTCATCCCCATGATGATCTCGAATATTGCCGCGGGCAATATCGCCATACGGTACGGGGCCAAGGGGCCGAGCCTCCCGGTCGTGACGGCGTGTGCGACCTCGACCAATACCGTCGGCGAGGCGTACCGTGCGATCCGCCACGGATACGCCGATGCGATCATTGCCGGCGGCGCGGAGGCGGCCATCAACGAGCTGGCCATCGCGGGCTTTACCAACTGCATGGCGCTCTCGACCAAGAACATTCCGGAGGAGAGCTCCATCCCCTTTGACAAGCGGCGCGACGGTTTCGTTATGGGCGAGGGCGCGGGCATCCTGATCCTGGAAGAATACGAGCACGCGAAAAGCCGCGGCGCGAAAATTTACGCCGAGATCACGGGCTACGGCAACACCAACGACGCCTACCACATCACCGCGCCGCACCCGGAGGCGGAGGGCGCGGCGAACGCCTTCCTTCTGGCGATGAACGAGGCGGGCTGGCGGCCGGACATGAAGACGTATATCAACGCCCACGGCACTTCCACCCCCTTAAACGATAAAGCCGAGACGTGCGCGATCAAAAAAGCGTTCGGCAGCGCGGCGAAGGACGTGCACATCAGCTCCACCAAGTCCATGACGGGGCACATGCTCGGCGCGGCGGGTGCGGCTGAGGCGGTCGCGTCGGTCATGGCGCTTTACACGGGCGTGATCCCGCCGACGATCGGCTATAAAGAACCCGACGAGAACTGTGATCTCGATTACACCGTGAACGGCAGCGCAAAGCTGGATGCTGAGATCGCCTTTTCCTCGTCGCTCGGCTTCGGCGGCCACAACGGGGTGCTCGCCTTTCACAAATCTGCGGACAGGAGTAGCGTATGAATATTGATGAGATCCGCGAGCTGGCAAAGATCGTGACCGAGTACCATCTCGAGAGCATCGAAGTTGAGAGCCGCGATATGAAATCAAAAATCAAGATCACCGCCCCCGTTCATTCTGGCGGAGAGGTGCAGACGGCTGCGCCTGCGGCGTTTACCGCGCCGTCGCCGGCCAGCCCTGCCCCTCAGACGGGGCGCCCCGGCGCGAAGGAGATCCCCTCGCCGATGGTCGGCGTCTTCTATGCCGCGCCGTCGCCGGACGCGGAGCCGTTTGTCCGTGTGGGCGATCATGTGAAGCGCGGCGACGTGCTGTGCATCATCGAGGCGATGAAGCTGATGAATGAGATCACCGCCGAGCAGGACGGTGAGATATCCGACGTCTGCGTGGAGAACGGCCAGGTCGTCGAGTTCGGCCAGGCGCTTTTTAAGATCATCTGAGGTGAGCGCGATGAACAGAGCTGAAATTGAAAAGATTCTTCCGCACCGCGCGCCGATGCTGCTGGTCGACGAGGCGGAGCTTCTGGAAGACGGCGGCGCGCTGGGACGCTATACGGTGCGCGGCGACGAATTCTTCCTGCAGGGGCATTTTCCGGGCAACCCCGTCGTACCGGGCGTGATGCTATGCGAAATGATGGCGCAGACGTGCGCCGTCATGCTCTCGGGCGTGGCGGAGGGCATGACACCGTATTTTACGAGCCTGAACAACGTCCGTTTTAAAAACCCCGTCAAACCCGGCGACACGGTGGAGTTTCACTGCGCCATTACGAAAGCCAAAAAGCCCTTTTATTTCGCGGCGGGCAAAGGCTATGTGAACGGAAAGCTCAGCGTGCAGGCGGAATTCTCCTTCGCGCTGATAAAGGAAAGCTGATATGTTTTCAAAAATTCTTGTTGCAAACCGCGGCGAGATCGCCGTGCGCGTCATCCGCGCCTGCAAGGAAATGGGCATTTCCACCGTCGCCGTGTATTCGCAGGCGGACCGCAACGCCCTGCATGTGAGCCTTGCCGACGAGAGCATCTGCATCGGCGCGGGCCCGGTGCGCGAGAGCTATCTCAACATGAGCGCCATCATCTCCGCCGCTATCTGCACCGGCGCGGAGGCGATCCATCCGGGCTACGGCCTGCTGTCGGAGAACGACCGCTTTGCCGAGCTGTGCCGGAAATGTAATATCGTCTTTATCGGCCCGCCGGCCGAGGTCATTCGCACCATGGGCAACAAGGAGGCCGCGCGCGAGGCGATGGAGCGCGCGGGCGTGCCGGTCATCCCGGGCTGCTCCGTGATGCCCACGCTGGAAAAGGCGCGCGAGGAGGCTGCGCGCATCGGCTTCCCGCTGCTGTGCAAGGCGCGCTCGGGCGGCGGCGGACGCGGCATTCGCCTCGTGCGGGAGATGAAGGAATTTGACAACGCCTACCGCACGGCGAGCGCCGAGGCGGAGGCGGCCTTCGGCGACGGCGGCGTCTATCTGGAGCGCTTCCTCACACATACCAAGCATATCGAAACGCAGCTCTTGTGCGACAGCCGCGGCAACGTCGTTTGCCTGGGGGAGCGCGAGTGCTCCATGCAGCGTAAGAACCAGAAGATGATTGAGGAGAGCCCCTCCGTCGCGGTGAACGCCGCACTGCGCGCGCGCATGATCGATGTGTCCGTGAAAGCGGCGAAGGCCGTCGGCTATCAGAACGCGGGAACGATCGAATACCTGCTCGACCGGAACGGCAATTTCTATTTTATGGAGATGAACACCCGCCTTCAGGTCGAACACCCCGTGACGGAGATGGTGACGAACATCGATATCGTCAAATGGCAGATCCGCATCGCCGCAGGGGCGGCGCTCCCGTACCGGCAGGAGGATATCCGCCTGGACGGGCACGCCATCGAGTGCAGGATCAACGCGGAGAATCCATACGCCGGCTTCCGGCCGAGCGCCGGACGCGTGACGATGCTGCATGTGCCGGGCGGGCCGCGTGTGCGCTTTGACAGCGCTGTTTATCACGACTACCAGATCCCGCCGTTTTACGACTCGATGATCGGCAAGCTGATTGTCTCCGCCGGCACGCGGGAGGAAGCGATTCGCAAAATGCAGGCGGCGCTGTGCGAGCTGGTGCTCGAGGGCATCGAATCGAACGCCGATTTTCAGATGGAGCTTCTGGCGGAAAAGGCGTTTGTCGACGGAACATATACCACGGATTTCCTCGCGGACAGAGAGCGGAAAAAAGATTGAGGCGGGCCGCGGCGGCGCGGCCTGAAAAAGGAGGAACGCCATGTTCCAGTTCAAAAAACCCAGAAACGAGCTTGAACTGATTTTGATGGAAGGCGCGAAAAGCGCGCCTTCCGTGCCGGATGAGATGTTCACGCGCTGCCCGAACTGCAAGGAGGCCATTCTCTCCGACGAGCTGCCCGACAAGAACGGCGTTTGCCCAAAGTGCGGTTATCATTTTAAGATGAACGCCCGCCAGCGCCTGAATTTTATCTGCGACGACGGCACGTTTTCGGAGCTGGACAGCGAACTGACCTCAAAAAACGTGATCAATTTTCCGGATTACCACAAAAAGCTCCGCCATGCGAAGCTGGAAACCTCGGAAAAAGAGGCGGTCGTGACCGGAACATGCACCATCGGCGGCTGCGCCTGCGCCATTTTTGTGATGGAGGGCGGCTTTATGATGGGCAGCATGGGCTGCGTCGTCGGGGAAAAGATCACGCGCCTTTTCGAGTACGCCGCCGAGCGCGCGCTCCCGGTCGTGGGCTATACGGTCTCGGGCGGCGCGCGCATGCAGGAGGGGATCATGTCCCTGATGCAGATGGCGAAAACGAGCGGCGCGGTGGGGCGCCATTCAGGCGCGGGGCTTTTGTACATTACGGTGCTGACGAATCCGACCACCGGGGGCGTCACGGCGAGCTTTGCCATGGCGGGCGACATCCTCCTGGCCGAGCCAGGCGCGCTTATTGGCTTCGCAGGGCCGCGCGTCATCGAGCAGACGACGCGGCAGAAGCTGCCGCAGGGCTTCCAAAAGGCGGAGTTTGTGCTGGAAAAAGGATTTGTCGACGCCATTGTTCCGCGCGCCGGGCAGAAGGAAATGATCGCCCGGCTTTTGAAAATGCACCGGCCGGACGCCGCAGGGGAGGTGGAACGCGATGAAAGCAATGGATAACGTGAAGGCCGTGCGCGCAAAGACGCGCCCGACGGCGCTCTCCTACATCACGGGGCTGTTCACCGAATTTACCGAGCTGCACGGCGATCGCCGCTTCGGCGACGACCGCGCCGTGGTAGGCGGTCTGGCGTATTTTGAAGGCCGGCCCGTCACCGTCATCGGCATCGAGAAGGGCACGGATACCAAAGAGCGTATCGCGCGCAATTTCGGCTCCGCGCATCCGGAGGGGTACCGCAAGGCGCTGCGGCTGATGAAGCAGGCGGAAAAGTTCCATCGCCCGGTCATCACCTTTGTCGACACGTCCGGCGCGTACTGCGGCGTCGGCGCAGAGGAGCGCGGCGAGGGACAGGCCATCGCCGAGAACCTGATGGAGATGATGGCGCTGAAAACGCCCGTGATCGCCGTTTTTATCGGCGAGGGCGGCAGCGGCGGCGCGTTGGGGCTGGCCGTGGCAAATGAGGTGTGGATGCTCGAGCGGGCCGTATATTCCGTCGTTTCACCGGAGGGCTGCGCATCCATCCTCTACAAGGACCCCAGCCGCGCGGCAGAGGCTGCGGAGAATCTGAAGCTCACGGCGAAGGACCTTCTTGCGCTTGGCGTGATTGAAAAGATCATCCCCGAGAGCGTTCCGGGCGCGGCCCTGCGCACGCTGAAAAAGGAGCTTTCCGAGGCCTTAGCGCGGCTTTGCGCCCTTTCGGGCGAGGAGCTCAGCGCGATGCGTTATGAAAAATTCCGCGCCATCGGAAGGTGAAAGGCCGCTCGGGGCGTATGCCGCAGGCCTTTTGCACGCTGCATATCAGTACGATTTTCAACAGATAAAAAGCAGCCATTCTTCGCCGCCGGCGAAGAATGGCTGCTTTTTGCTGTGCAAAAGACGGATACGCAGGGCAGGCGCGCGTATCAACCGCCGGTTGAATGCCGGGCGGCAAATCAACGACGGCGCGATTGCACGCGGCGGAACGGGCATGCTATGATGGAAGCAGGAAATACACACGGAGGCTGATCAGGTATGTTTTCTGGTGCAAAAATGGGCGCGTTTATCGCCGCGCGCCGCCGCATGCTCGGCGCGACCCAGCAGAAGATGGCGGACGCGCTCGGCGTCACCTTTCAGGCGGTGTCAAAGTGGGAGACGGGGCAGTCCAGCCCGGACACCGCGCTTTTATCCGATCTTGCGCACTTTTTAGGGGTCACGGCGGATGAGCTCCTCAATGGAGAGGAACGACCGGAAAGCGCCTTCACCTATCGCAGGGCAGGCGTGGATATCTCCTATACCGACGTGATCAAGCGCGACATGGCCGAGCTGGTGCGCACGCGCGACGCGCGC
Organism: uncultured Eubacteriales bacterium; assembly: GCA_934630445.1. Classification (GTDB taxonomy): domain Bacteria; phylum Bacillota; class Clostridia; order Oscillospirales; family Butyricicoccaceae; genus CAKTWY01. The sequence continues at coordinate 12,375 of CAKTWY010000013.1, read as the reverse complement.
GTCCTGAACGGGCTGGGCCCGTTTGCCGCGGTCTATGATATCCACTTTCCGGAATATGTGCACCCGGTGCTCGTCCTGAAAAACGAAGAGCCCGGCTCCAAACAGAAGCTTGCCATGGAATACGGCTATACGGAATCGATCTGCCACGACATGATCAACCATCTCATCAACGACATCGCCGTCATGGGCGCGCGCCCGCTCGCGGTGCTCGATACGATCGTCTGCGGCAGAGCCGAGCGCGACACGATCCGCACGCTCGTGCGCGGCATGGCCGACGCCTGCCGTGAAAATTTCTGCTCGCTTGTGGGCGGGGAGACGTCGATCCAGCCGCAGGTTGTGGAGGACGGCGTGTATGTGCTGTCAGCCTCTGTCGCGGGCATCGCGGAAAGGGAGCAGATCATCGACGGCTCGGCCGTGCGGGAGGGAGATGCGCTTATCTGCCTTGCCTCGAACGGCCTTCATACCAACGGCTATTCGCTTGTGCGCCTGCTGCTCGAACGCAAGCCGCAGTTGAAACTTGCGCGCGTGGGGCGGGAAACGTTCCTTGAGGCGGTCATGCGCCCGCACACGCCATATTATCCCGCACTGCGGGATGTCCTGCCGGGTGGTGGTGTGACAGCCATGGCACATATCACGGGCGGCGGGATCGAGGGCAACCTTTCACGTGTGATCCCGGATGGTCTCACGGCGCATATCGACCTGTCGCAGCTCGAAATACCGCAGGTCTTTTCTCGTATCCGCGCCGAGGGCGCGGTGCCTGACGGCGAGATGCTCTCGACCTTCAACTGCGGCGCGGGGCTGATCATGGCTGTGCGATCAGACGCCGCCGCGCGCATTCTGGAGCAGCTTTCACCCGTACACCGCTGCTATCGCATCGGCGATGTCAGGGTGGGCGCGCAGAAGATCGCCTTTTCCGGAAATGTGCGGTGGGAGAGATGATCGCTTCTCCGGCACAGTCTGTTCCAAAACGTATATCGGGCAACGGACACACGAGCGCGAAGCCCGGATGAAGAAAAAGCCCCGTGCGGCGCGCTTTGGTTCGGCGCCGCACGGGGCTTTTCCTGTAAAATTGTGCTCCCGGCAGCGCCGGAAAATAGATATGCGATGGGAACAGAACATGGGGCACGCAGGACCGGGAAAATGCTTACCGTCAGCCCTTTGTTGAAGCGGCAGCTGCGGGCGATGCGCAGCAAGAGCCGCTTTCAATATCGCTGAAGAAAATGTAGCTCCCCGCAGCGATGGTGCGCGTCCTGCCTGCGATGGTGATATCGGCTTCCACCGGCGTGGTGATCTCATAGCGCCAGTGCGTTCCCTCCTTTGCCCAGGAGGAGGAGATCAGTCCGCGGCGCGACAGGAAGCTGGCCTTCAGCCAGTCGAGACGGCAGTCTGGTTCGGGCGCGATTTTTACCCGTGCATAGCCCGGAGCAGAAGCATCGGGCTGAATGCCGGCGGCGACGCCGTAAACCCAGTCGGCGACAGAGCCATAGGCGTAATGGTTGAAGGAGTTCATATCCGTGCTCCAGAAGTCGCCGCTTTCCATAATGCCGTCCCAATGCTCCCAAACGGTCGTAGCGCCTTTGGTGACGGCGTACAGCCAGCCGGGATACTCCCTGCGCAGCAGCAGGGAATAGGCAAGGCCGGTGTGGCCGTATTTGCTCAGAACGTGAAGCAGATACGGCGTGCCGACAAAGCCCGTTTCAAGGTGATTGCCGCAGCGCACGATCCGATCGGCAAGCTGGTCGGCGGCCTGCTGCGGGTTGTCGGTCAGACCGAAGTGCGCGGCAAGGACGCACTCGGTCTGCGTCCTGTATTCGGTATATTCACTTTTGAAGGTCCTGACGATATCATCGTAGAGCCGTTCATAAAAAGAGACATCGATCCCCAGCACTTTGCCGGCCTTGACTGTCAGTGAAGTGGAATGGGCATAAAACGCAGACGCGATAAATGCCTCGCGGGAAGAGCCCTTATAGCTGCCGGAGGGCGCGTCCAGGCCGAGCCAGTCGCCGTAATGCGTGCCGCCTGTCCAGAGAAACGGCGTCGTCGTGTGGGCGGTGATGTAGTCGACCCATTTGCGCATGCATGTAAACTGCGCGCGCAGGATGGCGGGGTCGCCGTACGCGAGATAGATCTCCCATGGGCAGATGGTGGCGGCGTCGCCCCATGCGGCGCTGGGGGCATGCAGGAGCAGGTCCGGAATCACCACGCCCACAGAGCCGTCTTCCAACTGGTCGGCGGCCATGTCTTTCAGCCATTTTGCAAAGAACTTTTCCACATCGTAGAAATAGCAGGCCGTCTTTACAAAAACCTGCGCATCGCCCGTCCAGCCAAGGCGCTCATCGCGCTGCGGGCAATCTGTGGGAACATCCACAAAGTTCCCTTTCTGTCCCCACGCAATATTGGAGAAAAGCTGATTCAGCAGCGGATCAGAACAGCTCAGCCAGCCGGTGCGCCGCAGAGCGGAATGGATGACGACAGCCGTGAACGCCTCAGGATATGCCTTGTCAGGCCCGCCGGGGAACGCGTCGATGCGGATGTATCGAAAACCGTAGAACGTCAGCCGGGGCTTATAGGTCTGCCTGCCGTCCGTGCAGGTATAGCGGTACCGGCACCTGGCAGTGCGGTAATTGGCGTTGTAGAAGTTCCCATCCCGATCGAGCACTTCTGCAAAAGACAGCTCCACCAGCTCGCCTTTTGCGGCGGTGAGCGTCGTTTCCACGTACCCGGTAACTTCCTGCCCGAAATCGATCACCACTTCCCCCTTGGGCGTGGTGAACATTTTTGCAGGAAGCACGCGCTCCTGTTCCTGGATTTCTTCCCCTTCCTGCGGGATCAGCGCGCAGGAGGGAGCGGCAGCGATCACCGCCGGCTGATCGTCAGGATCGCAGAAAGAAGCGTCACAGACCTCGCCGTCGTAGATCTCCGAGAAACGGATGCAGCTTTCCGAAACGCGCCAGGACGGGTCGGTCAGAATACGCTCTTCGGTTCCGTCCTCGCAGGTGATATGCAGCTGCGCGATCATGCATGCCGGCGAGTTCCTGCGTGCATTCTGCGCATCGGAGTCGGAAAAACCGGGCATCGGGCTGCGATACCAGCCCTTTCCAACGAGCACGGACAGGGCATTGTCTTCTTTCAGCAGGGCGGTTACGTCATACTGCTGATATTGCAGCCTTTTCTCGTAAGAGGTCCAGCCGGGGGCAAGGAGGAAGCGGCCGACCCTGCTTCCGTTCAGGCACGCTTCATATACGCCGGTGCAGGTGATGTAAAGTACGGCGGATGCGACCTTTTTCCCCAAATGAAAGCGCCTGGTAAAGAGAGGAACGACATCTCCCATGTCTGATGCGGGTTTGATCCAATTTGCGCTGAAAAGGATGGGCTCCATCATACGGATACCTCCATTTTTGATATAGCTTATACGAAATAAGCTGTAAAAGACACCGGTTACGAAAGGAGCAGGGCGCCTGCGAGCAAGAAAAAATTTATTTTCTGATCTTCAGCAGCAGCTTTTCCATCCAGCCCTTTTTGTACTTGAGCGAGATATAGCCGATGACGGACATGACAAACGCGCCGATGAAGTCGACGATCAAATCCTTCATCGTGTCCATGAGCGCCGCCCGGCCGATGAGCGCCGTGCCGCCTTCGACGGCGAACTTCTGCATGTTGGTCATAAGGATGCCGTCCGCTGCAAACTCATAAAATTCCCAGATAACGCCGAGCGTAACGGCAAAGCACAGCGCGAATGTGGCCACGAAAAGCGGGCTTAAATTGACCGGCACGCGGTCGGTTTTGTTGAGAAAGGTGATGAATGAGAACCCGAGCGCCCCGAGCATCGCGCCGCTGAAAGTATGCAGGATCGTGTCCCAGTGCGGTACGTTATAATAAAAGCTGCGCACCTCGCCGAGGTAGATCGCGCAGTATAAAAACAGGATGTACAGCATCATCATATTCGACGGGATTTCCAGTTTGACGCGTTTTTGCAGCATGCCCGGCACAAGCATCGCGATCACGCCCAGCACGCACTGGAGAAGCATCAGCACGTAATCGCTCTTGACGCGCTTAAACTGTCCGGTCGGGTCGGGATGTGTCGGCGCAAAGGCCATGATGATCGACGTTGAGATGATCGCTGCGATCAGCGAGACCATAACAAAAATGGCGAATATCTTCCGCCAGTCAATTTTTCTGCGTTCTTTTTTCATAGATTGTATGCCCCTTTAATCACATTCTTCTGTTACAGTATACTATAGGCGAAAACACGGCGCAACGCTCTTTTTTCCGCATGGAAAAAACACAGTTTTGAATGATTGTGTGCGAAAAAAGGCAAAATGAATTTCTGTATGCAATATGATTGCGTTTTGTGAATAATCACAAGAAAAAGCAAACAAAAAATGGTTGACAACGCCGCGCAAACGGATATAATAAGAACATAAATTTCATATGCCTGCAAACTGACTGTGAAGGGAAGAGTAGGCCGGAATGGTAGTCAAAGAGAGCCGGGGGCGGTGCGAGCCCGGTACGGATTTCCGGTCAAAGAACATCCCCGAGTCGCCAACCGAAAGCTACGGCGAGTAGACTTGGCCGCGCGCGGCGCGTTATCGCCGCAGGATATCGACGTGAAATCGTCCGTATCCGGAGAGAGGACCCGACTCGGGTCTATAACAGGTGGTACCGCGGAAAGCATGAGCTTTTCGTCCTGACGTATTTCAGGACGAAAAGCTCTTTTTTATTGCGTTGCAATAAAAAGAATCTGTGTTTTTGCTTTTTCGCCGGCGGGCTGCGATTTTTAAGACTGCGATAAAAGGAGCGAAAACAGATGAAAAGAACGCATTATGCCGGCGCGCTTCGCGAGCAGCACGTCGGGATGCGCGTCACAGTGACGGGATGGGTGCAGACCAAGCGAGATATGGGCGGCGTCGTCTTTATCGACCTGCGCGACCGCGAGGGTACGCTGCAGACCGTTTTTGACGCGGCACATCTGCCGCAGGCGGATTTTTCCACGGCGGAGGGGCTGAAAAATGAGTCCGTCGTCGCGGTGTCGGGCCTTGTGCGCATCCGCTCGGAGGAGACGTACAACCCCCTGCTTGAAACAGGAACGATCGAGCTCAAGGCCGAGCGGCTGGAGCTGCTTTCGGAGGCGGCGCCGCTGCCGTTCCCCATCGAGGACGGCACGGCCGTGCGCGAGGAGCTGCGGCTGAAGTACCGTTTCCTCGATATCCGCCGTCCGGCGATGCTGAAGAACCTGCGCTTCCGTCACCGCACGGTGATGGCGGTGCGCGACTATCTTGACGCGGACGGCTTCGTCGAGGTGGAGACGCCCATCCTTACCACATCGACGCCGGAAGGGGCGCGCGATTACCTCGTTCCCTCGCGCGTGCACCCGGGCACGTTTTACGCCCTGCCGCAGTCGCCGCAGATCTTCAAACAGCTTCTGATGGTCGGCGGGGTGGACAAATACTATCAGCTCGCGCGCTGCTTCCGCGACGAGGATCTGCGCGCGGACCGTCAGCCGGAGTTTACGCAGGTGGATATGGAGCTGTCCTTCATCGATCAGGAAGACATTTTGCAGCACCTGGAGCGGCTGTTCAAGCATATTTTCCGCGAGATGATGGGCGTCGTGATCGACGAGCCCTTCCCGCGCATCACGTGGCAGGAGGCGATGGACCGCTATGGGAGCGACAAGCCCGATCTGCGCTTCGGCCTGCCGATCGTGGATGTGACGGATATCGCGGCCGGATGCGGCTTTTCTGTATTCCGCAGCGTGGCGAAGGCGGGCGGCGTCGTGCGCGCGATCAATGTGCCGGGCGGAAATGACCTGACACGCACCGCGATCGAAGAGCTGACCGCCCTTGCCCAGCGCAGCGGCGCGAAGGGCATGGCGTGGATCGCCCTGCGCCCGGACGGCGAAATTTATTCCATCCTGACGAAGTTTATGACGCAGGAGGAGATTGAGGCGATCGTGCGCCGTGTGGGGGCCAAACCCGGCGATTTCATTTTGTTCTGCGCCGATCGCCTCGCTGCGGTGCGGCGCGTTCTGGGCGTTTTGCGCCTTGCCCTCGGCGACATGCTGAGCATGCGCAAAAAGGATGATTACCGCTTCCTGATCGTCACGGACTTTCCGCAGTTTGAATATTCCGAGGAGGAAGGGCGCTTTGTGGCGATGCATCACCCCTTCACCATGCCGTATGAGGAGGACATCCCATACCTCCTCACGCAGCCGGAGCGCGTGCGCGCCCAGGCGTATGATGTGGTACTCAACGGTGTCGAGCTCGGCTCGGGGTCGATGCGCATCCACCGGCGCGACGTGCAGGAGAAGATGTTTGAAGCGCTCGGCTTTTCAAAGGAAGAGGCCGAGCGGCGCTTCGGCTTCATGATGGGCGCCTTCCAGTACGGCACGCCGCCGCACGGCGGGTTCGCCTTCGGCCTTGACCGCCTTGTGATGCTCATGCTCGGCGCTTCGTCGCTGCGTGAGGTCGTCGCCTTCCCGAAGCTGAAGGACGCCTCCTGCCCGATGACGAGCGCGCCCGACTTTGTCGATGAGGAGCAGCTCAAAGTCCTCTCCATCGGAGGCGGCAAAGCGGAGGAAGATCCGCAGGAGAAGGCGCAGCGGCGCGCGCGGACGGAAGCGTTCGACGTGGACGCGGTGGCGCGCCTTGCGCGCCTCGAGCTGAACGAAAAAGAGCGCGAAGCATTCCAAAGCGAGCTTGGCGGCATCATTGCCTTTGCCGACAGCCTCTCCGCACTCGACCTCACGGGGGTCGAACCGACGGCGCATGTCGCGCCCATCCGCAACGTTTTCCGGCCGGATGAGGCCGCGCCCTCGTTTGAGCGCGCGCAGCTGCTTCAAAACGCGCCGAGCGCCGCGCACGGCATGTTCGCCGTGCCGAAGACAGTGGAATAGAGAGGGGGAAAAACGATGAAAGATCAAATCACAGCGCTGGGTGTGTGCGCTCTGTCGGACGCCCTGCAGAAAAAAGAAATTTCCGCGTGCGAAGTTGCCGGGGCATATCTGGAGAAGATCTCCGCGTGCGACGGTGAGATCGGCGCGTACCTCACCGTCCTTGCCTCCAGTGCGCGGAAAGAAGCTGCACGCGTGGATGAGCTGCGCGCCGGAGGCGAGCCTCTCCCGCCGCTCGCGGGCGTTCCCGCCGGCATCAAGGACAATATCTGCACCCGCGGCGTACGCACGACCTGCGCGTCGAAGATGCTGGAGACGTTCATCCCTCCGTACGATGCCTTTGTGATGGAAAAGCTCGCCGCGGCGCACGCCGTCATCCTCGGAAAGCTCAACATGGATGAGTTCGCCATGGGCTCGACGACAGAAAATTCGGCCTTTCAGCGCACGTGCAACCCTGTATCCATTGACCGCGTGCCGGGCGGCAGCTCGGGCGGCTCGGCGGCAGCCGTGGCGGCGCTTGAAGCGCCCTTTTCCCTCGGCTCTGACACGGGCGGTTCGATCCGCCAGCCGGCGGCCTTCTGCGGCGTCGTTGGAATGAAGCCGACCTACGGGGCGGTGTCGCGGCGCGGGCTGGTGGCGTTCGCCTCATCCCTCGACCAGATCGGGCCCCTGACGCGCTCGGTGCGCGACAACGCCGCCGTGCTTGAGGCCATCGCGGGATACGACAGGCTCGACTCAACCTCCGTCAAAGCGGCGTACGGCGGCTATTCGGCCGGCCTTTTGCGCGGCGTGCGCGGCATGAAAATCGCCCTGCCGAAGGAATATTTCGGCGACGGGATGGCCAGCGCCGTGCGCGAAGGGGTGCTGGCGGCGGCAAAGACCTTTGAGGCGATGGGCGCGTATGTTTCCGAGGTGTCGCTCCCGACACTTTCCGCCGCGCTGCCGGCGTATTATCTCATCTCGAGCGCCGAGGCGTCGTCGAACCTGGAGCGCTTTGACGGCGTCAAATACGGCTATGCCGCAAAGGGCGCGGCGAGCGTCGACGAGCTGTACGCCAAAACACGCGGCGAGGGCTTCGGCGCGGAGGTCAAGCGCCGTATCATGCTCGGAACGTTCGCGCTCAGCGCGGGTTATTACGATGCATACTATAAAAAAGCGCAGCAGGTGCGCACGCTCGTTATACGCGACTTCGCGCGCGTACTGGGCGAATTTGACATGATCCTCGCACCTGTCGTCCCTACGACGGCGTATCGTCTGGGGGAGAAGGCCGGCGACCCGATGCAGATGTATCTGGGAGATATTTATACCGTTCCGGTAAATATTGCGGGTCTGCCGGCGCTCTCCATGCCGACGGGCCACAAGGACGCGGACGGGCTGCCTGTGGGCATGCAGCTCATCGGCCGCGCGTTCGGCGAGGCGGAGCTTTACCGTGCGTGCGGTGCGTAAGAGGCGGAAAGGAGCGCGCAAATATGCTGAACACTTCCCTTTATGAAATGGTCGTCGGGCTCGAGGTACACGTTGAGCTGAAGACGAAGACAAAAATATTCTGCGCGTGCTCCACGGCCTTCGGCGCGGAGCCGAACACGCAGTGCTGCCCGGTATGCATGGGTTTTCCCGGCACGCTGCCGGTGCTGAACGAAAAAGTCGTGGAATATGCCCTCCTCGCGGGGCTGGCGACGAACTGCGAGATCGCGCGCTTTTCCAAGCAGGACCGCAAAAACTACTTCTATCCCGACCTGCCGAAGGACCTGCCGCTCTGCGCGCATGGGCACCTCGATATCACGACGGCGGAGGGGGAAAAGCGCGTGGGCATCACGCGCATCCACATCGAGGAGGACGCCGGCAAGCTCGTTCACACGGACGGCGGACGAACTCTGGTCGATTACAACCGCTGCGGCGTGCCGCTGATCGAGATCGTGTCGGAGCCCGACATCCGCTCGGCGGAGGAGGCCGTCGCATACGTGCGCAAGCTGCGCGCGATCCTGCTTTATCTCGGCGTGTCCGACTGCAGGATGAATGAGGGCTCGCTGCGCTGCGACGTGAACCTCTCCGTCCGGCGGCGCGGCGATCAGGCGCTCGGCACACGCACGGAGATGAAGAACCTCAACTCCTTCCAGTTCATCGCAAAGGCGATCGCTTACGAGTTTGCGCGCCAGGTCGGGGTGCTGGAAGAGGGGGGAGCCGTCGTACAGGAGACGCGCCGTTTTGACGCCGCGTCCGGAAAGACGTTTTCCATGCGCTCAAAGGAAAATTCGAGCGATTACCGCTACTTCCCCGACCCGGACCTCGCGCCCATCGTGACGGATGACGGGATGCTTGACGCGCTCAAAAAGCGGATTCCCGAGCTGCCGGACGAACGCCGTCGCCGCTATATCGAGGCATACGCACTGCCCGCGCTCGACGCGGAGGCAATCTGCGCCGTCAAAGAGCTCGCCGACTATTTCGACGAGGCGGCCGCGCGCACCCGCGCGCCGAAAATCCTAGCGGGCCTGATCGTCTCGGAGGTCATCCGTCTCATGCCGCAGGACGGCGGTGAGGTCACGGTGACCGCAAAGCATCTCGCCCGCGTGGCGGATATGGTGGATGAAGGCGTGCTGAACCTCGGCACCGCGCGGGAACTCGTACGCAGGCTCTTTTCCTGCGATGAGGACCCCGACCATGTCGTCGCGCGCGAGGGCCTTTCACAGATTACGGATGAGCGGGCGCTGCGCGATGCGGCGCAGCAGGTGCTCCGGGAGAATGAAAAAGCCGCCGAGGACTACCGCGCAGGAAAAGTGCAGGCGCTCGGCGCGCTCATCGGCCAGGCCATGAAGCGCACGCGCGGACGCGCTGACCCGGCAAGGCTGCGCGCCGTATTTGAAAAGCTTTTGGACGAATAGCGCGAAACGCACATGCCGCTGTGCGTGTGGCCTGATTCCGCACGGCAAAAAACAGCCTGCCAAAGGATTCACCCTTTGGCAGGCTGTTTGCTGTGCGGCTATTTCATGTTCGCTGAACAAAACGCGTAGCAGTATGTTCAGCAGACTTTATTTATGATAGAGCTTCTTCGTCTGATAGCGCGGCTCGCAGGTGAGGTTCATGCCGAGCTTGCGGTAGATGGAGTTGTCCACCTGCGCGAGGATGACCGACGAGTGCGCTTCGCACCCTCTCAGCTTCGCCAGCTGCCGGAGCGCGAGCTCCGCCGTCGGGTTTGTCGCGGCGCTGATGGAGAGTGCTATCAGAATTTCGTCGCTGTGCAGGCGCGGATTGTGGTTGCCCAGCCGCTCGGTCTTGAGCTTCTGGATCGGCTCAATGACGATGGGAGAGATGAGGTGGATATCGTGATGGATGCCGCCCAGGCGCTTCAAGGCGTTCAAAAGCGTCGCGGCCGACGCGCCGAGCAGCGACGTCGTCTTTCCCGTGACGATCTCCCCGCCGGGCAGCTCGATCGCCGCGGCGGGCATGCCCGTTTCCTCCGCGCGCTTCAGTGCCGGCGCCACAACGGCGCGCCGGTCAGCGGAGATGCCGGCCTGGTTCATGATATATTCGATCTTGGTGACCGCCGTATCCTCCGCACGGCCCGTGCGTCTGTCGCAGAGCGCCTGATAGTAGCGCCGTACAATTTCGTCGGCGGAGGCTTCGCGCACCGCTTCGTCATCTACGATGCAGTAGCCGGCCATATTGACGCCCATGTCCGTGGGGGATTTATAAGGGCTCTCTCCCGCGATTTTCTGAAAGATCGCGTTCAGCACCGGGAAAACCTCCACATCCCGGTTATAATTGTCCGTTGTCTCGCCATATGCTTCCAGATGGAACGGGTCGATCATATTGACGTCGTTCAGGTCCGCTGTCGCGGCTTCGTAGGCGAGGTTGACCGGGTGCTTCAGCGGCAGGTTCCAGATCGGGAAGGTTTCAAACTTTGCGTAGCCCGACTTTTTGCCGCGCTTGTATTCGTGGTAGAGCTGAGATAAGCACGTCGCCATCTTGCCCGAGCCCGGGCCGGGCGCTGTGATGACGACGAGGGGGCGCGTCGTCTCGATATATTCGTTCCGGCCGTAGCCGTCGTCCGATACGATGAGGGGCACATTCGCCGGGTAGCCCGCAATCGGGTAGTGCAGATACACGTTCACGCCCAGCCCAACCAGATGGCGCTTGAAGGCATCCGCCGCCGGCTGGCCGGAATACTGAGCGATGACGACGCTGCCGACATACAGCCCAATGCCACGAAAAGCGTCGATCAGGCGCAGCACGTCCAGATCGTACGTGATGCCCAGATCCCCGCGCACCTTGTTCTTTTCAATGTCGGCGGCGTTGATGACGATGACGATTTCGGCCATGTCCTTCAGGTTCAGCAGCATGCGGATCTTGCTGTCCGGCGCAAAACCCGGCAGTACGCGCGCGGCGTGGAAGTCGTCGAAAAGCTTTCCGCCGAATTCCAGGTACAGCTTGTTGTCAAATTTTTCAATGCGCTCCATAATACGTGCGGACTGCATTTTCAGATATTGGTCGTTGTCAAAGCCGATTTTCGTCATTTCCCGTTCCCCCTCTAATAAACACTGAGTCAACCGCGCGCGATACGCGTTGACCCAGTGTTTGTCCATATCCCAAATCATTATAAAGGAAAGCGCGTTCGTTTACAACTTCTTTTTTGCCTGTGCGGCGCATAGATATCAGTATCTATGATTTCGGAGGGGTAGGCATGTTTATTGTAACGGCAAAGCTTTCTATGAAAAAGCTCTTATTGGGTATTTTGGCCGTGGCGCTCATCATCGTGCTCATCATCTATCTCATCCCCGACCGGGAGGACCCCGTCGCCTCCTGGGAGGGCGGAATGAACGCGCTGACGGCTGAGGTGAGCGCGGCAGCGTCGGGTGTCAAATCAGCCGACGACCGGCTCGGTTACATCTACTCCTGGGGGTGGGAGGTGGATCCGGAGCCGGAAGAGGAGCGGGATGCGAAGATCCCCAATACGTTTGATTCCGTCTATGAAAAGTACAACGAAATTCAGAAGGAGCAGGGGCTCGATCTCGAAAAATACAAAGGCAAGCGGGTAAAGGTATATACATATAAGGTAAAGAACCACCCAACCGGAGAAGACGGCGTGCGCCTGACGCTGATCCTGTATAAGGATAAGGTCGTCGGCGGCGACGTAGCCTCCCAGCGGCTGGACGGCTTCATGCACGGATTTAAGATGCCGCAAAGCGCCGACACGTCCAGCGCCGCCGAGCCGCTGCCCGGCGCAAGCGCCGCGCCGGAGACACCGCCGGCAGCCGTGCCGGAGCAGGCCCCCAAGCAATAAGGATACAAAGAATGAAAGGCACCCGGCTGCCCGGCAAAACGATTTGCCGGGCAGCCGGGTGCTGCTTTTATAAGCCGGGCACTTTGTGAAACTGGCAAATGTGTGGTATAATAACCGCAAAGCGGTTATTATACCACGCGCATATCGCCTCTCCGAGGCGATGCGCACAAATTTCATGGCGTGCCGTCGGAGACGGCACATGCCAATC
>CAKTWY010000012.1 GCA_934630445.1 uncultured Eubacteriales bacterium | reverse complement strand
TCGGTGGATGTGTCAGTATTTTGCAGCTGAACTTTGTCGATCATATATTTTTTGATGACCGGCCATGTGCAGAAGCTGATCAAAAAGCCGGAAAACGTAAACGCAAAAAGCGGAACAAGCACGATATCAAGGAAACTGCACAGAAACAGGATTGCAGCGCTGCCGATCAGAGCGATCAGATTGCGGCCGAGGCCGAGCACAAAAAAGATCAGAGAATTCTTAAAAGCATTGAAAAGCGAAATATTAAACGTAACAATGACGGTATATATATAAAAACGCATGATGATATAAACAAAAATGATGGGAAATGCCAGATAACTGAGTACCTGGAAAGGGCCTTCGACGCCTTGCGCAGCCGAGGAAAGATAAAAAAGGAAACTTGCGCAGACCACCAAATCGATCACGCCGACGCAGAATGCCTGACGAAAATTCTCTTTGGCCTTTGTTTTGAAATCATACCAAAGCCAGGCGTGCTCTTCTCTGGCATAATTGCGCAGAATGTAGCTTACAGCTGCTGTGGCAGGCCCAAAAAGCACTGCTGAGACGATAAGCAGCAGATAATTGACAATATTCGGCAGCGAACCTGCCGCCATAACGATGAGCGTCAAAAGCGGGGAGACGATTTCCTCCGGTTTAATCTGCATAATATTGAATAAATACAACAGAAACACCGCGATCAGAGGCAAAAGAACAACAAAATAAAGTAAATTAAGCGTAATCAGCTTAAAAAATTTGCGCACGACGAGCTGCAAAAAGTGGATGGGCGCGGGCTTTTTCGGCTCGTCTTTTGCGACGCCCTTGCCCGGTTTGTTGTAGTCAAATAATCCGAAGAATCCTGCCATGTCAATTCCCATTCCGCCGGGATACCCGGCGTGTTCCTTTCTTTTCTTACGTGATGAGCCTGGGGATGATATTTTAGAGGCAACAGCGCTTCTGCAGCGATGTCACGCGCGGGGATGGAATTTGTTGTAGGTGTCGGACAGCTGATTTTTGATCATTTTTGCGTAAATCTGTGTGGAAGAAATATCTGCATGGCCAAGCATTGTCTGAATGGATTTGATGTCGGCCCCATTTTTCAAAAGGTGGATCGCAAAAGAATGGCGCAAGGTATGCGGGGTGATCTCCTTCTCTATACCCGCCGTTTTCTGATAGTGCTTAATGATTTTCCAGAAGCCCTGGCGCGTCAGACGCGTGCCGTTGATATTGAGAAAAAGTGCCTCTTCATCTTCGTCAAGCACAATGATGTTGCGGATATTTTTGATATAATCGGCGACAGCCTTTGCCGCTGCCCGATAGATCGGAACGATACGCTCCGCATTTGAACCGACGCAGTGAACAAAGCCGATTTCTGTATTGACATCGCGGACATTCAGGGCGATGAGCTCGGAAACGCGAATCCCTGTGGCATACAGCAGCTCCAGCATCGCCTTATCGCGGCAGCCCTTGGCCTCGCTGACGTCGGGCTGACACAGGAGGAGATCAACCTCTTCGTTCGTCAGGGTTTGCGGGATCTTTTTGTCGCTTTTTTCAATCTTGATCGCTTTGAGCGGATTGACTGTGATTTCTCCGCTTTTCTGCAGGAAGGTATAAAACGACTTCAGGGCAGCGGCAGCACGAATTGCAGTTGCATTGGACTTCCCCGACTGAATAAGCTTATCCAGATATTCCGAGATCATTGACGGATCGGCCAGACGGAGGGTTTTAACGGGGGTGGCGCTGATATACGCGTCAAATTGCTGCAAATCATGCAGGTATGAGGTCTTCGTATTTTCAGAAGACTTTTTCACATCGGTGAGGTAATCGCTGTACAGCTGTATCAGCTGATTCAAGCCGTTCTCCCTCCTTGAAACAACGACAAACAGGAGCCGCTGCTTTTCTATGCGTGGGCGGACCTACACGCAGGTCAGGCCGAGAGCGCTGCAAATAAGCCCGGCAGAATAAAATACTCTGCGACAGCAGCTCCGGTCAGTAAAACAAGACTGATTCCGGCAATAGTGAAGTACGCCTTAACCGGCATTTTCGAACTTTCTTTTCCACCGTCACGCATGCGCAGAAATATTGAAATCGAAAAAAACAACGCAAACACGGCCATGACCATCATGCACGGCAGAACAATAAAAAATTCGGCTGAAAAAAACGCGAGCGCAAACAGTGCGCCTCTGGCGCCAAAAAGACGCAGAAGTACAGCGAGCGTATATCCAAGCATGAATCCTTTGAAAGAGACAACCACCGGAATGGCGATAACACCAAAGACAGCAAACCCCAAAAGCCAAATAACCAAGGGCGCTGCAAGGCATTGGATGAGCGCATTGGAAAACGTATAGTTGAGCGCTCCTTCATCCGCCGCAGCAAAATAGCTGAAAAGCGTATTGGCGAGTTTTGTGCCTGCTTCGGCAGAGAGACTGGCCGCGCAGGTGCTGCCAACAACGGCTCCGCAGACGAAAACCGCGGCCAAAAGAATGGCCACGGGCAGGAAGCGCTCGTTGCGGACGGAATAGGATAAGGCGCCGAGTTTTGCTTTCATACGATCCACTCCCTGTTTGTTCGGTAATGAATCATATGAGCAGATCGGACGGGTTATACCTGAATGCTCAGAGGCTGAGCTCTTTTGCGCGCGCGACGCAGCGCTGCGAGGCACGCGCGATGATCTGATCGAAGTGGTCCTCGTCCATGCAGCCGAGCGCAGCAACGGTCGTTCCGCCCTTGGAAGATACCTGATCAATTAGCTCCTGCGGTGTTTTTCCGGAGGCGAGCATCATTTTGGCAGAACCCTCCATCGTGCGTGCCGCCATGGACACGGCAAGAGAATAGTCAACGCCCATTTCAGCGGCTGCGGCAGCAATAGCGGCCACCATCTTATAAAAATAAGCGGGCGTCGAGCTGCTGACGGCGATGATCTCGTTCATCAGCGATTCATCAATGATATGGACGCCGCCGCTGCCTTCAAAGACACTGCGGCAGGCATTGAAAACAGGCGCTGGAACATCGTCGGCCTGCGCCAAGGCGACTGTGCCGCATCCGATCATGAGCGGCGTATTGGGCATTGCGCGTACGAGGAATGTATTCGCTCCGACTACGGAGCGGATATACTGCGTGGAAATGCCTGCTGCGATCGTGAGGATTGTTTTTCCGGCCGTGAAAGGGGCGATCTCTTCCAGAACGCCGGCGATCACCTGCGGCTTTACTGAGGGAACGATGATATCCGACTTTTGCGCGAGTTCGGCTGCGCTTTGGCAGGCCACGCAGCCGATGGAGACAAACGGCTCCATCTTCTCGGCCGACGTGTCAAAAACATATATTGTCTCAAACGGGCAATCCCGTACAGCGCGAAGCGAGTGGAGCATCGCACCGGCCATATTGCCCGTACCGATAAAACCAATTGCAAAGGGCATGAAAGCTTCCTCCCAAAGATCAAATCGCGATAACAAATTAATGATACAACAAGGTGGACCAAACTGCAACATGAACAGGCACCGTTTTTCAAATTTTGTAAATACTGTGAAAACTTATGTAAACATAATTATGTAAACTGCGCAACTGAAGGCGCTTGACAAACACATGTTCTCATGAAAAGCAGCTGAAATGTATGGTATTCAGAGATTATGGGAGGCATTGTGCAGGGTATAAAAAAGCGGGGTCTGATGACAGCACCCCGCTTTTTATCATTTCAGAACACTTCCCTGCCGGCAGGATTGCCCGTTCGGACGGCATTACTTCTGAGCGCTGCGTGCGGCAAGCGCGGCTTTCAGATAGATCGCACATTCAATGCGTTTGCGTTCCATTTCACAGCCCAGAGCATAGGGCTCGTTGATATCCCCGCTCATGTTGAGGTTTGCTGCGCTGCATCCGCCGCTGCAATAGAACTTCGCCCAGCAATCGCCGCACTTTTTGCGGGTATAGACGTTGATGGAGGCAAAGCGGTCGGACATGTCGCGGTCAAACGTCTGATCATAGACGTTGCCCATCTTGTATTCGGCTTTGCCGACAAACTGATGGCAGGGATAGATATCCCCTTCCGGCGTGATGGCGACGTATTCAGACCCTGCACCGCAGCCGCGCAGGCGTTTAATGACACAAGGCCCCTGATCGAGGTCGATCATAAAATGGAAAAAGTTAAAATCGCTGTCCGTGCCGGCGCAGGCGAGCATTTCGTCGCAAAGGCGTTCATACTCCGCAAAAATAGCGGGAAGATCTTCGCGGCGCAGTTCATAGCCGCAGCCGTCGGCGGCGACGACCGGCTCAACCGAAATCTGATCAAAGCCGAGCGCGCGAAACGCGTTGATATCTTTCACAAAATCCAGATTTTCACGTGTAAAGGTACCGCGTACATAATAATCCTTATCCTTGGAGCGGCCTGCGATCAGCTTTTGGAACTTTGGCGCCACAACGTCAAAGCTGCCGCGGCCGTCGATCGTCTTGCGCATTTTGTCATTGGTCTCGCGGCATCCGTCGAGCGAGAGCACGACATTCGACATTTCATCGTTGATATAGGCATCCTTCTGCTCATCGAGCAGCACGCCGTTGGTCGTAATGGTAAAGCGGAAATGTTTATCATGCAGCTTTGCCTGTTCTTTGGCGTATTCGACTGTTTTGCGCACGGTGTCGAAGGCCATCAACGGCTCACCGCCGAAAAAGTCGACTTCGATATTGTGGCGCTTCCCGGAGCGCTCGATCACAAAGTCGATCGCACGGCGGGCTGTTTCCGGCGTCATGGTCAGCCGCCCGGTGCCGAAGTCGCCCGTCGAGGCAAAGCAGTATTTGCAGCGGAGGTTGCAGTCGTGAGAAACATGCAGGCAGAGCGCCTTGATCGGCGCGCCTTTCGGCATGACTGTTTCAAGGTCGATGTATGCGTCGTCTGCAAAAAGCATACCATGCTTGTACAGGTCGTAAAGCTCGCTGTATGCCTCTTTGATTTCACAGCGGTCCAATTTGCCGCGCATGGTTTCATAGAGCTCCTCGGGGCATTCCTCGCACATGGAGGCGGTCAAAAATTCCGTAAGCTTATACGCGGCATCGTCGAGCACGTGCACGGCGCCGCTGTTGACATCAATCACGATGTTGATGCCCTTCATACTGTATCGATGTAGCATGTCCTTCTCCATCCCCGTTCACGCATAACGGGAGGGCGGCTGCACGCCGCCCCCCCGTCTGCTGAAAACGTATCTTACTTTCTGTTTTCGCACTTCTGATTTGCGACTGTGCAGGACGTTTTGCACGCGGACTGGCAGGATGTCTGGCATTCGCCGCAGCCAGCCTTGGAGGCGCTGTTTTTCAGGCAGGCGCCGCTAAGCGTGGTAATATGTTTCATAGATTTACACCTCCTAATATTTTCTTCTCCTGGTATTTGCAGCCGGCAGACCGCCAAGCGCGCCGCACACAAGGTTCAGCGCCAACAGCGAGAAAAAAACCGGCGGAGAAAATGAAACTTTGGGCAGCAGTAGGCCGAAAATATAAAGCGTCAGGGTAAAAATCAGTCCGCTCAGCGCGCCGATCGGAACCGGCTTCGCGCCGTGTCGGCGCGCTGCAAAAAGCGCGCACACGATAACGGACAGCGCAGAAATGACATACGGCGCCACAGAAAATGCCGCCTCCGGCAAAAGCTCTTTCGAGATGCCGAGCGCGGTGAGCGCCGTCAGAACAACCATCACAACCAGCCCGATACACAGCGCCTTCAGAAGCGTTAGCGGCAGGCCGCCCGCCTTCCCTGTCCGTTCGTTCTTGGACATAAAAGATACCCTCCCGCATCATTCAGATTATTACAATCCTTATGCGGAAAAGACAGGTTCAAGAACTGAAAGGACATAAAAGACGCGAGGATGCATCAATCCTCGGAAACAGTCTCCTTCGAGCGGATCGCCCAGCGGTTGAAGCGAATCTTCACGCGGTCGGCGCCGGTCTCAACGGTGATGATATCATCCTTGATATTGCATACGCGTCCAACGATGCCGCCGATGGTGGTCACAACATCGCCGACCTCCAGAGAGTTGCGCATCTGCGCTTCCGCCTTATCTCTCTTACGCTGCGGACGGATGAGCATGAAGTAGAAAATCGCAATCATCAGGACCAGAGGAAGGACAAATCCGACGATCGCAGAAGCTCCGCTTACCTCAGCCGGAGCGCTGGCAGTTAAAAAAGAGTACATTTACGTGCACCTCCAAAATTAATCTATATAATTATATAAAAATACCAGACGGTTTACAAGCCTTTTTGCAAATAATTTATGTGCGCAATCAAATCACAACGCAGATTCAACGCGGCGGCTGAGTGCCTGCGACCATTTATTCCGGAATGCGCCAAAGCGGTCCTCGTCAAGCGCATCGCGGATTTTCTGCATCAGTTCGTTATAAAAATACAGATTATGCAGGACGGCCAGACGCATGGCAAGCATCTCTTCCGCTTTAAAAAGATGGCGCAGATAGGCACGCGAATGGCTACGGCAGGTTGGGCAGCCGCAGGATTCATCGATCGGCGCATCGTCCGTCTCATACCGGGCGTTTTTGATATTGATAATGCCTTTCCATGTGAACAGGTGGCCATGCCGGGCATTGCGCGCAGGCATGACGCAGTCAAAAAAGTCGATGCCGCGCGCCACGCCTTCGATGATGTTGGACGGTGTGCCCACGCCCATCAAATAGCGCGGCTTATCGATCGGCGCATATGGTACAACCGCCTCAATAATCTCGTACATGGTTTGCGTCGGCTCTCCAACGGCAAGGCCGCCGATCGCATAACCGGGCAGGTCGAGCTCGGCAATGCGCTTCATGTTTTCCATGCGCAGGTCGCGGTAAATTCCGCCCTGATTGATGCCGAAGAGCATCTGCTGCGGGTTCACCGTATCCTCGAGCGCATTCAGGCGCGCGTTTTCCACCTTGCAGCGTTCAAGCCACCGCTCCGTACGCGCGCAGGAATCTTTTACATATTCATATGTCGAAGGGTTTTCCACGCACTCGTCAAACGCCATTGCGATGTCAGAGCCTAAATGGGACTGGATGCGCATGCTCTCCTCCGGACCCATAAATATTTTGCGCCCGTCGATATGAGAGGAAAAATAAACGCCTTCCTCACGAATTTTTCGAAGGGATGCAAGAGAAAAGACCTGAAATCCGCCGCTGTCGGTCAGAATGGGGCGATCCCAGTTCATAAAACGATGCAGTCCGCCGAGTTTGCGCACGATCTGATCGCCTGGACGCAGATGAAGATGGTATGTATTGGAAAGCTCGATCTGACAGCCAATCCGGCAAAGATCCTCCGCGTCAAGCGCGCCCTTGATCGCGGCCTGTGTGCCGACGTTCATGAAAACAGGCGTCTGCGCTGTGCCGTGTGCGCATGTGAAGCGCCCGCGCCGCGCCGCGCCTTCTGTTTTTATCACTTCAAACATATTGCGAACCTCCGCATTGGCAGTATTGTTAAAATAGGACCACCGATTTGGTGGTAAAAAATATTGTATCATTTCCTTGCGCTCTTTACAACCAAAAAGAGAGCGGGCCTGACAGGTCCGCTCTCCTGAGGCAGATATTCAGCTGGTATTTACCGCAAAAAACCGGCGATAATGCGCGCTTCCGCCTGCTCCTCCGTGAGGCCCAGAGTACGAAGCTTGAGAATCTGTTCGCCGGCGATCTTACCGATCGCGGCCTCATGGATCAGCGCCGCGTCAATATGCCCGGCTTCGAGCGCGGGCTCGGCGAGAACGGTGCCGCTTCCAGCAAGAATAGCGTCGCATTCGGAATGCCCGGTGCAGCGCGCCATCCCGCGCATACGGGAGCGGAATTCCTGATGAGAATTACCTTTGGCGACGGAGCGCGAAGTCAGGTCCGCGCCGGAATCTTCGCCGGCAAGCGTCACTTCAAACTGCGTGTTCGCACGCTCCTCCCCATCAGTCATGATGCGCTCGCGCACGATGAGTTTTGCACGGGCGGCAAGTGTGGCGCTCGTCCGGCGCATGGTGCTGTCCACCCCGCTCAGCTGCACGGTATCCATCTCGAGCTGTGCATCCTCTTTCAGAACCGCTTCCGTCACCGGGTCGATGCGCCGCGCGCCGCTGCCGCCGCCGGTTCCGATGTGCTTTTCCTGGTAAAGCACATGCGCGCCGTTTTCCAGAAAGAAGCGATGAATGCCGTTGTGCCGCGCTTCTTCCTCGCCTTCATTGTGAACGCCGCAGCCGGCGACGATCGTTACATCCGCACCTGCGCCGATATAAAAATCATTGTAGACGAGATCGTCGACATCTCCGTGCGTTACGCAAGCGGGGATGTATACTGTTTCGCCCTTTGTTCCCGGATCAACGTGAATGACGAGGCCGGGGGCATCGGACTTTGATTCGATCCTGATATGCTCGGAGGACTGGCGGCCGGCACAGAGGCCGTCTTCACGGATGTTGTAAGCGCCGCGAAACTCCCCTTTCCAATCGGAGATCAGGCGAAGCAGCTCCTGCGTCATTTTTTTCATGCTTTCACGGCCTCCTTCCCGAGCGGGCAGCGCGAAGCTTTTTCTCCTGTGAGGAGCTGCGGAAGAATCTCTTCCCGCTCGCCCGCAGCGCGCACGCGCCCGTCAGCGATGACGATGATTTCGTCGGCGATCGCGAGGATGCGCTCCTGATGCGAAATGACGAGCAGCGTTCCGCGCCCTTCACGCCGCAGATCTTCAAACGTCTCCACCAGTCTGGCGAAGCTCCACAGGTCGATGCCGGCTTCCGGCTCATCAAAGATGGAAAGCTTCGCGCGGCGTGCGAGAACGCTGGCGATCTCTATGCGCTTGATCTCCCCGCCGGAGAGCGTCGCACTCAGCTCGCGCGCAAGATATTCGTTGGCGCAAAGGCCTACTTTTCCGAGCAGATCACACAGTGCCTCATCTGTCAGCGCACTGCCGGCCGCGAGCTCCAGCATATCTTTGACGGTAAGACCCTTGAAGCGGACAGGCTGCTGAAACGCATAAGCGATTCCGTTTTTTGCGCGCTGCGTGACATCCATTTGTGTGATGTCGGTGCCGTTGAAAACGATCGAACCGGACGTCGGATGTAAAAGACCGGCGATCAGCTTTGCCAGTGTTGTTTTGCCGCCGCCGTTTGGACCCGTCACAACGATGAGCTTTCCATCGGCGATATTGAGGCTGATATCTTTTATGATCTCTTCTCCGTCAGGCAGAAACCATGCCACATGATCGAGTGAAAGCATATTATTCTTCCTTTCCCACGGCGTTCTCCGGCAATGGGCCGTTTTCAAACGGAGGCTGCTCTTTCGATTCCGAAATTTTCAGTGCGCGCGCCGCATTCAAGATCGCGATGACCATCACCCCGACATCTGCAAAGACCGCTTCCCACATACTGGCCTTTCCTGCAGCGCCGAGAATGAGCACCAATGCCTTTACCCCAAGGGCGAACACAATGTTCTGCTTGACGATGCGGAGCGTCTTCTGCGCAATATGGATCGCAGTGGCAATTTTTGACGGTTTATCGTCCATGAGTACGATGTCAGCCGCTTCGATCGCGGCATCCGAGCCCATGGCGCCCATGGCGATACCGATATCTGCCCTGGACAGGACGGGCGCGTCGTTAATGCCGTCTCCGACAAATGCAAGGCGGCCGCGGGCCGTTTTTTCCTTCAGAAGCGTTTCGACACAGTCGACCTTCCCTGCGGGGAGGAGCTGCGTGTGTACTTCATCAAGGCCGAGCTCATCTGCGACATTTCTCCCCACGGCGTCGGCGTCGCCGGTCAGCATCACGCTCTTGCGGATGCCGAGCGCTTTGAGGGCGGAGATCGCATGTTTTGCGTCCGGCTTCAGCTCGTCTGAAATGACAATGTGCCCGGCATACACGCCGTCCACGCTCACATGTACAGTGGTGCCTACATGGTGACACGGATGCCATTTAACACCGATTTGTTCCATCAGCTTGTCATTGCCAGCGCAGACCGTTTTTCCGTCAATTACAGCGCGCACGCCGCGGCCTGAAAGCTCCTCTGCATCACGAATGCGCGAAGCGTCGATCTCCTGATCGTACGCCTCTTTTAGCGAACGCGAGATCGGATGATTGGAATAGCTCTCCGCAAGAGCGGCGAGCTCCAAAAGCTCGGCTTCTGACACTTTGTCCGGGTGGATGGCCGTTACGTTGAACACGCCCTTTGTGAGCGTACCGGTCTTGTCAAAGACGACGATCTCCGTATTCGCAAGGCTTTCTAAATAATTGCCGCCTTTTATGAGGATACCGCATTTGGAAGCGCCGCCGATCCCGCCGAAAAAGCTGAGCGGCACGGAGATAACCAGCGCGCAGGGGCAGGAAATCACGAGAAAGATCAGCGCACGATGGATCCACTCGCTCCAGCTGCCGACAAAGAGCGGCGGGATGAGCGCCAGAAGCAGCGCGCCAATCACGACACAGGGCGTGTAATAGCGTGCAAACTTTGTAATAAAGTTTTCAGCCCGCGCTTTTTTGCTGCTGGAATTTTCGACGAGGTCCAGAATCTTAGCGACCGTTGATTCACCGAACGCCTTCGTCACCTGTACGCGCAGCAATCCGCTCTGGTTGATACACCCGCTGATCACATCGTCTCCCTCGGCAACATCGCGCGGGAGCGATTCGCCCGTCAGCGCGGCGGTGTCGACCGTGGATGTGCCCGCCAGGACCACGCCGTCAAGCGGAATTTTTTCACCGGGCCTGATGACGATCATATCCCCCACCGCGACTTCGTCGGGGTCTACCTGGATGAGCGTTCCGTCCTTTTCGATATTGGCATAATCGGGGCGGATATCCATCAGTGCCGCAATCGACTGGCGCGAACGGCCCACCGCGTAGCTCTGGAACAGTTCGCCGATCTGGTAAAAGAGCATGACAGCGACAGCCTCAGGATATTCGCTGGTGGCAAAGGCTCCAATCGTGGCGAGCGCCATGAGAAAATTTTCGTCAAAGACCTGTCCATGCGCGATATTGCGCGCCGCGCGCCAAAGCACATCCCAACCGATAATGGCGTAAGGAACAAGATATGCAAGAAGCTCGAAAATACCTGTAAACGGCAGAAATTTTGCTGCGACGAGCAGGATTGCGCTGATCATCACGCGCCAAAGCATTTTTTTCTGTTTTTTTGACATTGCTATCCCCCCACAAAAGTATGGAAATCTGCATTGCCCGCAGGAATTATCTACAGTTTGACCTCGCAGTCCGGCTCAACGCGCTGCATCACCTTGACCACCTGGCGGAGAACCTCTTCAAAGCGCGCATCGTCCGCTTCGAGCGTGAGCTTCTGAAGCATAAAATTCACAGCTACCGCCTGAACGCCGTCCACCTTGCGCGCGGCGTCCTCCATCTTTTGCGCGCAGTTTGCGCAGTCGAGATCGACGAGTTTAAAACTTTTTCTCATAACAGCATTTCCCCTTTTATCTTTTATTCGCAGATATGCTCCATTCCCTGGCCGATGATGCGCCTTACATGTTCGTCGGCAAGCGAGTAAAAGACGATTTTCCCCTCGCGGCGAAAACGCACGAGCTTATTCGCCTTCAGCACGCGCAGCTGGTGTGAGACAGCCGTCTGCGACAAACCCAGAAGCTGAGCCATGTCGCACACGCAAAGCTCCGCTTCGAACAGCGCGTACAAAATTTTGATGCGCGTAGAATCGCCGAAGACCTTAAAAAGTTCGGCCAGATCATACAGTCGTTCATCGCACGGCATCTCATCAAGCACCCTTTTTACGGTGTCCTCATGAACGCACAAATACTCACAGCGCTCAAGCTCCTGCTCATCAGGCACAATCATCACCCTTTCGTATGAATATCTGTTCATATGATAAAACTGAAGCTGGAAAATGTCAAGGGCAACTAAAAAATATGTGATGACGGAACATACAAAAAATCAGAAGTTCCAGACGACAGTTTTATCGCTTTTATTGACAGGCGTCAAAAACACCTCGGACACAAGCACAAAAACTGGTTTGATGCACATTTTTGTACATAGTTTTTATTTACGTATGCAAACAAAAATGGTATGATAAAAAAGAAAAGAAGCGATTTACGGCTTATCAACGATGAAATATCTGTCGGACCTCCCCCGTCTGATATTTTCAGATAAAGAAGTGAAAGGATCTGGTTATCATGCAGCGTTATTTCCAACCTGAAATCGAATGTGCCTCACACGAGCAAATCAGGGCGTGGCAGGATGAGCGCCTTGTAAAGACCGTGCGGCATGCATACGATCATATTCCCTATTACAGGAATTTGATGGACAAAAAAGGCGTTGTGCCGGAGGACATTCAGTCTGTTGACGATTTGAAAAAGCTTCCCTTCCTGACAAAGGACGATCTGCGCGACGCGTACCCATACGGCCTGCTCGCGGTACCGCTGAGCGATGCGGTGAGGATTCAGTCGACGAGCGGTACAACGGGCAGGCGTGTGGTCGCATTCTATACGCAGCACGACCTGGACCTTTGGGAAGAGTGCTGCGCGCGCGCCCTTGTAGCGGCGGGCGCAACGCGGGAAGATGTTGTACATGTCAGCTATGGCTACGGCCTTTTTACAGGAGGACCCGGGCTGAACGGCGGATCGCATAAACTCGGCTCACTGACGCTGCCGATGTCATCAGGCAATACGGACCGGCAGATCCAGTTCATGTGCGATCTGGGTTCAACGATCCTGTGCTGCACGCCGTCGTATGCGGCATATCTGGGCGAAACGATCTGCGAGCGGGGGCTGCAGGATCAGATCAAGCTGAAGGCCGGCATTTTTGGCGCAGAGGCGTGGAGCGAGGAGATGCGCCAGGATATTCAAAATAAATTACATATCAAGGCATATGATATTTACGGGCTGACGGAAATTTCAGGCCCCGGCGTATCCTACGAGTGCAGCGAGCAGACCGGCATGCATGTCAACGAAGACCATTTTATCGCAGAGATTATTGACCCGGTCACCGGAGAGGTCCTCCCGGAGGGCGAAAAAGGCGAGCTTGTCTTCAGCTGCATCACAAAGGAGGCGTTTCCCCTTCTCCGTTACCGCACGCGCGACATCTGTGTGCTCAGCCGCAAAAAGTGCTCCTGCGGCAGGACGCATGTCAAAATGTCAAAGCCCATGGGCCGCAGCGACGATATGCTCATTGTCAAGGGCGTCAACGTCTTCCCGTCCCAGATCGAAACCGTCCTTCTGAACAAAGGCTACCCGGCAAACTATCAGATCATTGTCAGCCGTGAAAACAACAGCGATATTCTTGAGGTGCAGGTGGAAATGACGCCGGAGATGTTCTCCGACACGGTGTCGCAGATCTCCACCAAGGAAAAAGAGCTGATCGGTGCTCTGAAGGCGATGCTCGGCATCTATGCGAAGGTACAGCTTGTCGCGCCGAAGACGATTGCCAGGAGCGAAGGCAAAGCTGTGCGTATTATTGACACGCGCAAACTGTATTGATTGCTCCCCAAAATTTAACAACGAGGTGATAAGCATGACCGTAAAGCAGATTTCCGTGTTTGTAGAAAACAAACCCGGCCGCCTGGCGGAACTGACAGAGGTGCTGTCGAAAAACGGCATTGATCTGCGGGCGCTGTCCATCGCGGAGACGGAGGACTTTGGCATTGTGCGTATGATTGTGGACGATTCATACAAAACGGCATGTATCCTGAAAGAGGCGCAGTACGTTTTTTCGATTACGCGTGTGCTTGCAGTCGAGCTGCCGGATGAACCGGGCGGCCTGTCCAAGGTACTGGACATTCTTGGCAAAAATCAGGTAAACCTCGAGTACGCATATGCTTTCATCACCCGAACAAAGGACCTTGCGTACATGATTTTCCGCGTGGAGGACAACGATAAAGCCATCTCGGTACTGACACAGAATCATATCAAGCTGGTCTGTCAGGATGCGCTGAATACACTGTAGAACGTAAGATACAATTGGTAAAAAGAAGGACTGTCGCGACACTTTTTGTCGCGACAGTCCTTCTTTTTACTGCTGAAATCAAAACAAACCGCTGTACTTAGGAAGCGGATAGTCCAATTCATAATTCCTGCAAAGATCCATGAAGCGGCGTAGCGCCGGAAATATAAATTTGTTTTTGTGGTACACCATATTGAACGTTCTTGTAAAATCGATCTCTTCAATTCTGATGCAGATAATGCGTCCGCGCTGCAGCGGTTCCAGAATCATCCTCTGCGGAAGCACGGCGATACCCAGTCCGTGGATTGCAGCGTTAAGAAGAGCGGTCGTACTGGAGCTTTCCCATATGGGTGAAATATGAACGCCGGCCGTTTCCATAAAGCTGTCAAATACCTCACGTGTGCCACTCCCCTGCTCACGCAGCAAAAAGCGCTGCTTTCTAACTTCATCGAGCGACAGCGCCTGACCGGGAGAAAAACCGTATTGCGGAGAAGCGACAACAAGCAGACGGTCTTTCATATACGCTTCCGATATGAGACTTGCATTATGTACCGTTCCTTCAATCAGAGCAATGTCGGCTTCGTTTGCACATACCGCCCGCTCCAGGGATTCGGAAGCTGTGACTTGTACATGTATCTGTGTGCAGGGAAACTGCGCCTGATAAGCTTCTACATACCCTGGAAGAAACTGCGAGCCGATCGTGATGCTTGCGCCTACGCGCACAGTTGCGGATTCGCTGAGACTGCGCATGCCGGTCTCAAGCTCCTCTTCCAGGGAGACGATGTGTTTTGCATATTCCCGAAAACGCAGCCCGGCCTCAGTCAGATACAGCTTTCGCGAAAGGCGGTCAAAAAGCCGGACGCCATAATCGCGCTCCAGTTCCTGAATCGCGCGGCTGACTGCAGGCTGCACAAGATATAAAGCCTGGGCGGCATGGGTCGTATTGCAATTGTTGTCACAGACTGCAAGAAAGATTTTCAAATGGCGAAGGTTCATACAGCACCCCTTGTTTTGATAATAACAAAAATACTATCATTATAATAAAATAATAGTATTTTTATTATTACAATGCAAGCACTATAATGAAAAACAACAATAATACGCGAATAGAGGGATTGATTTGGACGGTGAATTCAAAGGTGAGCGGTGCAAATATTGGACGTTATTTTTTGCAACGCTGCAGCTGAGTGCCTTCACATTTGGAGGTGGCTTTGTCATCATACCGCTGATGCGGCGGAAATTTGTCGAAGAACTGAAGTGGATCGGCGAACAGGAAATGCTCGACCTGACCGCTATTGCACAATCCTCTCCCGGTGCGGTTGCGGTGAACGCATCGATTTTGCTTGGGTACCGTGTGTGTGGTTTCGGCGGGGCAATGTGCGCTATGTTTGCAACAGTTCTGCCACCGCTCGTCATTTTATCGGTCATCTCCTTTTTTTATACAGCATTTCGCGACAATGCGGTCGTAAATCTTGTTATGAAAGGCATGCAGGCAGGGGTTGCAGCGGTAATATGCGACGTGGTGCTGACAATGTCTCATACCGTTTTGCGCAGCAAACGAAAAATGGATCTTCTGACCCTTGGCGCTTCCTTTTTAGCTGTTGCAGTTTTCAAGGTCAATGTCATGCTCGTCATATTGTTTTGCGCAGCCCTCGGCGCACTTTACACATACTTTCAGCATAAACGGGATATGCAGCAAGGAGAAGCGCAAAGATGATCTATATTCAGCTTTTTTGGAGTTTTTTTCAAATCGGCCTTTTCAGCATCGGCGGAGGTTATGCGGCGATGCCGCTGATACAGCACCAGGTTGTGGAGCTGCACGGCTGGCTGACGATGGAGCAATTTGCCGACATTATTACAATTGCAGAGATGACGCCGGGCCCCATCGCGATCAATTCGTCGACCTTTGTCGGAACGCAGATCGCAGGCATACCCGGGGCGCTGATCGCAACGGCAGGCTGTGTTATGCCCTCGTGTATCATCGTGCTGATTTTGGCGCATATTTATTACAAATACCGGGAAATGGCAATGCTGCAGGGGGTCATGCAGGGTCTCAGGCCGGCAGTTGTATCGATGATTGCCTCCGCGGGCCTGTCTATTTTTTGCCTTTCCATTTTTGAGGGAAAGGCCTTTCCGGTGCAGATGACAGATATCAACCTGATATCCGCGCTGCTGTTCGGTGCTTGCCTCTGCTGGCTGAGAACGAAAAAGCCAAATCCTATCGCCGTCATGGCGTCAGCCGGTGCGGCAGGGCTGCTTTTATATCCGATTTTTACATAAATAACGCCGAATAACAGGAGGGTTATATCTTGAAATATCTTTTTCATTTTGGAACGCTGCATTGTCAGGACGAAGATGGTGAAGTGCTGGCGCATATCAAAGGCAGTTTCTATGGAGCGAAAAGGAATATCCTTTTGCCGGACGGGAGCAGCTATTATACAGACATTCAGAACACACGCAGCGGCCGAATATATGTGCTGTGCCATGCCGATGGAACAATATGCCTGAGCGCAGTACCGCACACAACAGAGGAAAAGACACCTTCCCTTTGCCGCCTGCCCCGCACTGACCACGCTGCTGTTTGTTTTGGCACGGAAAATTATCGCCTGACCATGCACAGCAGCAGCCTGTATCGTTTGACGCAGGAGAGCGGCGAAGCCACGCTTACAATTAACCATCGGGGAGTGGCCGGTGGGTGGGAGCTTTGTGCAGAGAATCAAATATATCCGCCATACTTTTTGTGTGGGATATTCTTTTTTTGCCGATATCTGGAGCAGGAAAATGAATTTATTACCGTTTGACGGGGTGGCAATAGAAAGCGCCGTGCAATATGCGTTCCATCGGGAACTGCATATTGCACGGCGCTTTGCAGAGCGTGGGTTCATTCCGCGCGTTTGCCGGACATGGTCTGCTGGACGATGCTCTCCATCATATCAGGCGTCAGCGCACCGGAAGCATAGCCGAAGACATTTCCGTCAGAATCAATCATAAATGTCGTCGGGAACGCGCTGATTCCATATTCGGCAAACACAGAGCCGCTCAAATCCATAACAACCGGGAAATCATATCCATGATCATTCAGAAAAGCAATGACTTCTTCCTCACTGACATCATTTGCATTCGGATATTCAGCGGATTTGGGATTTGCAACACCGAGTACCACAAGATCGTCCTCGTTTTCACCGTACTTTTCATAAAGAGCCTGAATGTCCGGCATTTCACTCTGGCAGGGGCCGCACCAGGTTGCCCAAAAATTTAAAAAGACGGTTTTACCATGATAATCGGAGAGCGTATGCTCGTTTCCGTATTGGTCGGTGAGTGTAAAATCAGGCGCCGGAAGCGCGTCGGACTGTTCTTGTGTCTGCTGCTCTGCCCCGCCAGACGCTGCAGAGAGATAGCTGGTGAAGCCGTTCATAAAACCGGTAAGCGTCATGATGCCCATGAGGATGAGAAGAACGCCGCCGGCCTTTACCGTATATTTCACAACAGCCTGATGCTTTTTGAAAAAGCCGAGCACTGCCCCGGTGAACAGGCCGACTGCGAGAAAGGGCAGAATGAACCCAAGTGTATATACCCCGATGAGAAGAAAGCCAGCTGCCGCCGTCTGTGCGGAAGAGGCCATAAGCAGGACGCTTCCCAGCGCAGGGCCGACACAGGGCGTCCAAGCAAAGCTGAAGGTAAAGCCGAGCGCAAGCGCAATAAGCGGATTCATGGCAAAGCGGGAGAGGTTGAACGGAAGGCGGCGGTCGCTGTCAAGCGCAGCAGCGCGGCCGAATACGCCGAGCTGATACAGGCCGAAAAGAATCATGATCATGCCGCTGATGCGGACAAACCACAGCTTGTGCTCGCTGAAGAAAAGGCCCAGCGCTGAAAACCCAAGGCCCAAAAGGAAAAATGCGGAACTGACGCCGAGGACAAAGCAGACGGTATGCGTCATGATCCGCCCCCTGGGATAGCGGATAACGCCATCCTCGCCGACGGTTTGAGCCCCGCCGGCAAGATAGCTCATATAAAGCGGTACCAGCGGCAGCACGCATGGAGAGAAAAAGCTGAGGATGCCCTGCAAAAACACGGTGGCAGCAGGAACACCGGCGCTGACGGAAAAACCCATGAAGAACTCCTTTCATTTTAGGACAAAAAGTAAAATACGCCGTTTATGTACCGTATTTTCGGTAACTGTATCATGAATTGAGATACGTGTCAAGAAAAAGCATACTTCCCTGCCATAAAAAGAAAAAGTTGAAAAGCGCTGCCGCTGTCATGTATAATAAAAAAAGAATGTCGAAAAAAAGAACACCTTAAAGGCACGCTGAAAAACGGGGTGTTGTCCGCCGTGTGACAGTGCGTAAAGCGGCACACGGCGTGGAGGAATTTTTGAAATGAAGCGAACGGTTTCCATTTTGCTGCTGACAATTTTTTTTCTATCCTTTGGCGCGGCACCGGCAGCGGCGGCGCCGGACAGGCAGATCCTGCGCATCGGTCTGGCCTATGGGGGAAATGCCAAGCCTTCTGCCAACCTTGCAAACGAGGTGGGAGAGGGATATGCTTTCGGCTATTTTGAGGCGGACTACAGCTTTGTGCCGCTGGCGCAGACGTCTTACGGGAAGATTACTGTGCTTAAAAATAAGCTTATGTACATCGGCAGCGATAAGAAATATTATGATACAGCGCCGTCGAGCGTCAGCGCGGTGATCGGCCCGTACCGCGTACAGCCGGCCGCTTCGCCCGCGCCGCCGCTTCCTTCTCCGCGGCGAAGGAAGCGCAGAAGTATGCCTCTTCCCTGGCGGCGCAGAGCTTTCTGGCCTTCCCGGCCTACATAGACGGCGTGTATGTCGTACGGATCGGCAATTACACGACGGAGGACGAGGCGCGCGCAGCGTCCTCTTCCCTGTCCGATGCACTTGGCGGCCTGTCGTGCAAGGTGATAGCCCCGAGCAAAAGCGCCTATACAGTGGCTGTAACAGGAACGGAAAATGTGATTTTTGAATATGACACGGGCACGACTTTTGCCATTCAGCCTTTATCAGATGAAGGTGATGCGAAGACATGGTTTTCCGGTTATAATTATTATGGCGCGTTTGAATATAACCGTGTCAACGGGAACGACATCACGGTGGTCAATAACGTGGAACTGGAAGACTATGTCAAAGGCGTCATTCCTTATGAAATGAGCGCGTCGTGGCCGATCGAGGCGCTTAAGGCGCAGGCGCTCTGCGCGCGTTCTTACGCGCTTCGAAACCTCAATAAACATGCAAGCGCCGGCTTTGACTTGTGCAACACGACGGACTGCCAGGTTTATCGCGGTACAAGCCATGCAAGCGCGAATTCTGACGCCGCCGTGGATGAAACGGCGGGGCTTTATGTCACATATAACGGGCAGATCTGTCAGACATTTTATCACGCTGCAAGCGGCGGCGCGACGGAAAATTCTGAAAACGTATGGAACGAGGCTATCCCCTACCTCAGGGCGGTGGAGGATCAATTCGAAGACAATATCACCTTTACGGGCAAGACGTGGAGCTATACGATCAGCCCGCTGACGGTAACCAAGATCCTGCAGAGCAAAAATTATTCCGTCTCCAGCATCGTGGACGTCTATGTCGATGCGTATACAGACGCCGGGAACGTCTACGGCCTGAGCTTTGTCGACGCGTCGGGAAAAGTGCAGCGCGTGACAAAGGAAGCGGCCCGAACCATCTTAAACAGCTCTGCTTACGGTACCTATGTTCACAGCCAGCGCTTTACGATCAGTGCGGACGCAGAGCTTTATTACTTAAACAGCCAGCTTCCCGCTTCTTTGCAGCAGAGCTATGCCATCGGAGCGGACGGAAAAATTGAGCGGGTGCTCCTGCGCCCGGCACAGGTATCGCTTCTTTCCGCGTCGGGAATTTCGAAAATCGAGGTTGATAACGATAATTTTCACATCAACGGCCGTGGGAGTGGTCACAATGTCGGCATGAGTCAGCAGGGCGCGCGCGGCATGGCGCTGGAAGGATATGACTACCGCGCGATTATCAAGCATTACTATACGGATGTGACGATCTCCTCCGTTGATTAGAGAGGCTTTTTTATGAAAACAAGCGATTTTTATTATGACCTGCCGGAACGGCTGATTGCGCAGTCGCCGCTTGAAAAGCGGGACAATTCGCGCTTTATGATTGTTGACAGGAAAACAGGCGCGCTCACGCACCGTCATTTTTATGACCTGCCGGCGCTTCTGCACCCCGGCGATTGCCTGGTGCTGAACGATACGCGCGTGATCCCGGCACGGCTGATGGGCGTCAAAAAAGATACGGGCGCGGTCATCGAGGTGCTGCTCCTGACCGACCACGGAGATAATGTGTGGGAGTGTCTCACAAGACCGGGGAGAAAGACAAAGCCGGGCGTTGTCATTGAATTTGGTGGCGGTCTTATGACCGGAGAGGTCCTCTCCTCGGCGGAGGACGGCAACAAGCTCATCCGCTTTTCATATCAGGGGATCTTCCTTGAGGTGCTGGAGCAGCTTGGAACGATGCCTCTGCCACCCTACATCAAAGAAAAGCTTGACGATCAGGAGCGGTACCAGACGGTGTACTCACGCGAGCCGGGATCGGCCGCGGCGCCGACCGCGGGCCTGCATTTTACAAAGGATCTGCTTGGCAAGATCCAGGAGCAGGGTGTGAAAATCGTGTATGTTACGCTCCATGTCGGCCTTGGAACATTCAGGCCTGTAAAGGTAGATGACGTTACATCTCATCACATGCATTCCGAGTACTATCATATTTCGGCGCAGGCTGCCGAGACGATCAATGCCGTCAGGCGCGCGGGCGGGCGGGTGATCGCAGTGGGAACGACTGCATGCCGCACGCTGGAATCTGCCGCCGCTGAGGACGGAACGCTCTCCGAAAAGGCGGAGTGGACAGATATTTTTATCTATCCCGGCTACCGCTTTAAGGTGCTTGACGGTCTGATCACCAACTTTCATCTGCCGGAGAGCACGCTGATCATGCTGGTCAGTGCTTTCTCCTCGCATGAAATCATTTTAAATGCATATTGCGAAGCTGTGGCGCAGGAATACCGATTCTTCAGTTTTGGCGATGCAATGATGCTGATATAGGCGCTTCACCTGATATGCGGGGGGCTTGCGGCCTCCCGCTTGCAGTTTTTGCCTGTATTGGCAAGCACTTTTCATACAAATTTTATCTTCAATTTTATTGTTTTGGAGAATTTAGCGATGACGAATGAAACAAAGTGCGATATAATATAATCTAAGTATAGCATGGAGGAGTCGTGAACAATGAAGCAATACAACGTCGGTATCATCGGCGCTACGGGTATGGTCGGTCAGCGCTTTGTAACAATCCTGGAAAATCACCCCTGGTTTACTGTCAAAACACTTGCGGCGAGCGCACGCTCAGCCGGTAAAACATATGAAGAGGCTGCTGGCTCCCGCTGGATGATGAAATCGCCCATGCCGGAGAAGCTGAAGAATGTAGTGCTCTATGACGCGCAGGCGGATAAGGAAAAGGTCGCCGCCGAAGTTGATTTTGTCTTCTGCGCGGTCGATATGAAGAAGGATGAAATCCGTGCGCTGGAGGAGGCATATGCCAAACTTGAGTGTCCGGTCATTTCAAACAACAGCGCCAACCGCTGGACGGGGGATGTGCCCATGATCATCCCTGAGATTAACGCCGATCATGCGGCGGTCATTCCCTTCCAGCGCGCGCGTCTTGGCACGAAGCGCGGCTTTATCGCGGTAAAGTCGAATTGCTCGATCCAGAGCTATGTTCCGGCGCTGCATGCGCTGAGGAGCCTTGTGCCGACCAAAGTGGCTGTATGTACGTATCAGGCCATTTCAGGCGCAGGCAAGAACTTTGAAACCTGGCCGGAAATGATCGATAACGTCATCCCTTATATTGGCGGAGAGGAAGAAAAATCCGAGCGTGAACCGCTGAAAATATGGGGCAGCCTTGAAAACGGCGTGATCGTTCCGGCCAAGGCGCCTTCCATTACCGCGCAGTGCCTGCGCGTACCGGTGACGGATGGACATATGGCGGCGGCTTTCGCCAGCTTTGAGAAAAAAGCGCCGATGGATGAGATCATCCAGATGTGGAACAGTTACCGCGGCCGCGCACAGGAGCTCAAGCTACCCTCGGCGCCGGAGCATTTCATCACATATTTTGACGATCCGGCCCGCCCGCAGACGCGCCTTGACCGAGATCTGGAAGGCGGTATGGCCGTGACGGTCGGTCGCCTGCGCGAAGACAGCCAGTACGACTACAAATTTGTCAGCCTTTCGCACAACACGCTCAGGGGGGCTGCGGGCGGCGCGGTGCTCATGGCAGAGCTTCTCTGCGCGGAAGGATATATCGACACGCTTTGATGGAGGGTTTCTATGAAACAGCCAGTATTTACCGGTTCAAGCGTTGCAATCATCACCCCTTTCACCGATTCAGGCGCGGTGAATTATGAGGAACTCGGGAATTTGATCGAGTTTCAGATCGAGAACCATACGGACAGCATCACCATTTGCGGCACGACTGGCGAGGGCTCTACCCTGTCTGATGCGGAGCACCGCGAGGCGATGCGCTACTGCATTGACGTAGTGGCCGGACGCGTGCCGGTGATCGCTGGCACGGGTTCGAACGATACGGCCTATGCGCTAGAGCTGTCACAATTCGCCTGTGAGGCCGGCGCAGATGCGCTCCTGATGGTGACGCCGTATTACAACAAGACGTCCCAGCGCGGGCTCGTTCACCACTATGAATACCTTGCCGACCGCGTCTCCAAGCCGATCATCATTTATAACGTTCCCTCCCGCACAGGGATGAGCATCCAGGCGGAGACGTATTATGAGCTGTCAAAGCACCCGAACATCAACGGCGTCAAAGAGGCGAGCGGAGATTTTACACTGATCGCGCACACGCGTCATCTCTGCGGAGATGAGCTGAATATCTGGTCCGGAAATGACGATCAGGTGGTTCCCCTGCTCTCGCTTGGCGGAAAGGGCGTCGTGTCCGTAGCGGCGAACATTATCCCGCGTCAGATGCACGACATGGTCGCGCTCTACATGGCCGGCGAAATTGAAAAATCTTCCGAACTGCAGATCAACCTGTACGACCTGCTGCACAGTCTGTTCCTTGAAGTCAACCCCATCCCCGTCAAGACAGCTGCCGCTCTGATCGGCTTCAAGCCCGGTGAACTGCGCCTGCCGCTGTATCAAATGAGCGACGCGAATCTGGAAAAACTGAAATCTGCGATGCGTGCAGCCGGTCTGAACGTATAAGTCCGGCTGCGCGTCATCCTCTGCGCAGTGCCCGCATATGCGGGCACGCGCTTTATATCATGCAAACCTCAATATGTCTATCATTATGGGAAGTGGAAAAATGCTTAAAGTACTTTTATCAGGCTGCAATGGAAAAATGGGACATGTCGTCGCCGATATCTGCGCGTCCGACGATTCGGTCGAAGTTGTCTGCGGACTCGACATCAGTGCGCAAAGCGATCACGTCTTCCCTGTTTATACATCGGTCGATGAGATTCAGGAAGCGTGTGATGTGGCGATCGATTTTTCCAATCCACGCGCGCTGGATGCTT
The DNA here is from genome assembly GCA_934630445.1 of uncultured Eubacteriales bacterium. GTDB lineage: Bacteria > Bacillota > Clostridia > Oscillospirales > Butyricicoccaceae > CAKTWY01. The sequence continues at coordinate 1,799 of CAKTWY010000012.1, read as the reverse complement.
TGCTCCCCTACTGTGTGGCCAAAAAACTGCCGCTTGTCGTCTGCACGACAGGACATTCGGGCGCACAAGAACTCAGTATGGCGGCAGCCGCCAAGGATATTGCGCTTTTTAAGTCCGGCAACATGACGATCGGCATTAACCTGATTGCGGAGCTTTTGAAGCGTACGGCGCAGGTGCTTGGCGACGGTTATGACGTTGAGATCATTGAGCGCCACCATAACCGAAAGATTGATGCCCCGAGCGGAACTGCGCTGATGCTGGCGGATGCTGTAGCGCAGGGCCTTGCGTATGAGCCGGAATATATCTATGACAGACACAGTGAGCGCCGGGCGCGCGGCAAGCATGAAATTGGGATGCATTCCGTGCGCGGCGGCACGATCGTTGGCGAGCACGAGGTGATTTTTGCAGGGCGCGACGAGATTATCGAGATCAAGCATACCATTCTGTCGCGTGAGGTGTTCGCCGTCGGCGCGGTCGGCGCTGCAAAGTTCCTTTGCGAGTGTAAAGCTCCCGGCATTTACAACATGAATGATTACGTCGTTGCAAAGGCAAATGGAGGGCAGGAAGCATGAGAGGTGTCACAAAAATCACACTCAGCGATCATGTCACGCTGATCACGATCAACTCTTTTAATTCCAGCAGCGTTTACTTAAAACTTCTGAAAATGGTTTCCGACGCCGGTATCAATGTGGACATGATCAGCCAAACGCCGCCCCTGGGCGGAAAGCTTGGTTTTTCCTTCACGATATCCGATGCAGACCTGATGCAGGCATTGACCATTCTCGGCAGCTTCAAGATGCAGGATCAGGGGATCTGCTGCGAAATTTCTTCCGGGAACAGTAAGCTTTCGTTTTACGGCGAGGAAATGCGCGACTGTGCGGGTGTGGCGTCGGAAGTATTCCTCATTTTCAGCGAGACAGGCGTGCAGGCCAAGCTTATCACAACTTCGACAGTTGATATCTCCGTGCTGATCGATCGGCACAGCATTGCAGACGTGTTGAACAAAATCAGGGAAAAGACGGCGATTGAGGTCAGCTTCTCATGAAAAAGAAACTGCGCTCCCTTCTATGCCTGATCCTCTGCATGAGCGCCTGTATGACATGCCGCGTAGACGCTTTTTTCTGGGGAAGCAATGCCGCGTGCATATCGGCGCTGCTTCAATCCATTCCGCGCCCGGAGAAAGAAAAGGTCATTCCTGCGCTGATGTATCATCATATTTCTGACGACGTACACAACAGCATGGTCGTCACGCCTGAAAAGTTGGAAAGCGACCTTGTTGCGCTGAAAGAGGCAGGGTATGAGACGCTGCTTCCGGCCGAGTTTATCCGGCGCTATCTGACAGGCACGCTGCCGGAGAAGCCGCTTCTTTTGACGTTTGACGACGGGTACGAGAGCAATTATGAATACCTCTTCCCTCTCCTGAAAAAATACGAAATGAAGGCGACGATTTTTGTCATCGGATCCACACTTGGACGTACGACGATGCCGGATCAGTTTGGAACGCCGATCACACCGCATTTTACCGCTGAGCAGGGGCGTGAGATGGTGGAAAGCGGATATGTCTCTATCCAGCCGCATTCGTACAGCATGCATTTTATGCGCACGTTCCCTGAAGAGCGTGTTTATGGCATTGAACAGATGGCCGGAGAGACGGAAGAGGAATACCGCACGCGTTTCGAAAATGATTTTCGCTCCGCGAGCTATGTGCTCGAACAGATTGGAGAGCCGGTTGTTGCCTACTCCTACCCTTTTGGCCTGCGCAATGACATCGCAGAGGAAGTCCTTCGGGACAACGGCGT
>CAKTWY010000011.1 GCA_934630445.1 uncultured Eubacteriales bacterium | reverse complement strand
CCATACAGAGGATCTCGCCGGTCTTGTAGTTATATACACCGACCGTTCCCTTTTTCCCGTTCAGCGCCTGGTAGGCGATATTATTGTAATATGCGTCGATGGTGAGCGTCAGGTCGTTGCCGCTGCCGTTTAATTTGCTCGCACCCGTGACGAGATTGTAGCCGGAAAGCTGATCGGCAAAGGCTGTAAGCGCGCCAGTGCCGATATTCCCCCGCGCGTCGCCGACAGCGTGGAGCGTGGCGCGGCGCACCGCGGCGTCGGCATAGTACTGGCGCTGGCCGTTCTCCACCCAGCTGAGCACGTCGCCGTCGCGATCAAGCACGCGGCCGAGGATCAGCTCGCCATTGGTGTTGTAAAGATGGCGGTTGGACGCAAACGAGGCCCAGGCGCCGCCGCGAAAGGCACAGCGAAAAGAAAAAATCAGCAGCCCCAGAATCAGAAAACCCGTAAGGATCAGGCACAGAAGCGTCCGCTTTTCAATTTTCTTCACGATACGCCGCCTCCCTCCGTGTCGATTGCAAAGCTCGCGCTCTGGCGCGTATCGGCCGCTTTCAGGAAAGCAAGCATGCCCCACGCGGACATCATCGACGAGCCGCCGTTGGAAACGAACGGGAACGTCACGCCCGTGAGCGGCAGCAGGTCGACCGAGCCGAAGACGTTCAAACACGTCTGAAACACAAAAAGCGACGTTGCCGCGCATGCGGCAATGGTGTAAAAACTCGACCGGCCCGCGCGGCACGCGCGCACGGCAAATACCGCAAGCGTGACGATTGCCAGCACCGCCAGCACTGCGATAAGAAGGCCCCATTCCTCGCACAGCATGCCGAAAACGAGGTCGGTATCCGCCGCCGCGACGCGGTGCAGCCAGCCGTTCCCCGCGCCGACGCCCACAAGGCCGCCGGATGCGGCGGCCGACATGGTGCGCGTCTGCTGATAGCCGCCGGTCGAAGCATATTCCCACACATGCCCCCAGGCGGCGAAGCGTTTGAGGATATAGGGTTTGAAATTCAGCAGCAGCACGCCGCTGAAGGCAGCTCCTCCGCAGACGAGGATCAGCGTCGTCCAGTCGCCGGAGCGCAGGTAGGCGATGACGAGAAACGTGACAAAAAAGATCGCCGCGGTGCCGAAGTCGTTCATCAGCGCCAAAAAGCCGAAGCAGACAGCGCTCAGGAGCATGAAAAGGCCGATATTGCGCTTGCGGAACAGGCGGTCGAGCGTCGCCGCGCCGGCAAAAATATAGCAGATCTTCGCAAGCTCCGATGGCTGAAAGGAGAACGGACCGATCGCCACCCAGTTCGCAGCTCCGTACTTGAGCTTACCAAACAGAAGCGTGACGCCGAGCAGCGCGACGCATCCCGCCGCCATCAGCCAGCGCAGCTTTTTTACGCGCTCGAGGTCGCGCAGAAACAGCCCCAGCACAAGAAGAAGCATCAGCCCCAGAACAATGGCTGCAAGCTGCTTCACAAGCGAGCCCGGCGCGGAGGAGGCGGTGACCGCAAGCGAAAGCGTGGAGAGAAAAAAAGCGATTAATTCCATCTCAAAACCCGTAAAGCCAAGCGCCCTCTGCAGGAGGATATATCCCCACATGATCCCGATAAAGGCAAAAAACGTGAGCGGGATCATGACGGAAGCGCCGCTGCCCGCGGCGAAAACAAGCTGAAAGAGCGTCAGCAGCTGAAAGAGTGTCAGCAGCAGCGCGCAGTTATAAACGTTCGTGGGGCGCACAGCCCGCCTGCCTGCCGCGATGCCGCGCCGCTCCTCACGCGTAACGGGCGTAAAAAGCGCCTGGATGCCGCCGAAGCTGACCGTATCGCCGTATGTGACGGGTGCTGCGCCCTGAACATCTTTTCCGTTCACCTGCGTGCCGCCTGAAGAGCCAAGGTCGTGTACTGTCCATGCGCCGTCCTCCGCGCGGATCAGCGCGGCATGCTGGCGCGAAACGACGGGGAAATTCAAAACAACATCGCTCGTCTCGGCGCGCCCTACAATATTCTCCCAGTGCGTGAGCAGCACCGGAGTGCCGCCGGGGAGGCTCAGCCGCGCCCACGCTTCCGGCGTGTGCGGAATCTTCAGGAGAGAGCGCACCGCCCCTGCAAGGATCAGACATGCGAGCACGGGGAAAAGAAAGCGCGCAAACGCCGTATACCATGCGCCGATCTGCGGCATTTGAGCCAGGATCGCGGTCGAGCGGTCAAAGAGCGGCTGCAGGGCGCTCAGAAAAACCTCCATATAACGCCTCCTCTCCCGGCCGGAACGGCCGGTATTGTGCTGAGATATCAGTATAGCATACATTTTTGAAAAAATCGTGAACAAATATTTCTCATCTGATATAACGATACCTGCACACGCCATGCTTCGCTTTCCTGTCATTCTGAGCATAGCGAAGAATCCCGTACGTCGAAGCGCCCTGCTCTACGGACGGCGGCCTCAGGATGACAGGAGAAGAAGGCTTTGCCGGAACAACAGCAGAAAAGCGCCTGGCCCGTTTTTTCAAACGTGTCAGGCGCTTTTTGTTTCTGTTCGGCTTTACTGCGGCTGCTTGCCGATGTAGGCGAGGATACCGCCGTCGACGTACAGCACATGGCCGTTGACAAAGTCGGACGCATCCGATGCGAGGAAGACTGCCGGGCCGACAAGATCGTCGGTCGTGCCCCAGCGGGCCGCAGGCGTCTTGGAAATGATGAATTTATTGAACGGATGCTCCGGCGTACGCAGCGGCGCGGTCTGCGGCGTCTCAATATAGCCAGGGCCGATGCCGTTGCACTGGATGTTATATTCGCCGTACTCAGAGGCGATATTGCGCGTAAGCATCTTGAGGCCGCCCTTTGCCGCGGCGTAGGCGGAAACGGTCTCACGGCCGAGTTCGCTCATCATAGAGCAGATATTGATGATCTTGCCGTGACCCTTTTTGATCATGCCGGGGATAACGGCTTTTGAAACGATGAAAGGCGCGTTCAGATCCACGTCGATCACCTGGCGGAACTCCGCCGCACTCATCTCAAGCATGGGGATGCGCTTGATAATGCCGGCGTTGTTGACCAGGATATCGATCACACCGACCTCTTCTTCGATTTTCTTGACCATGGCCTGCACCTGCGCCTCATCCGTTACATCGCAGACATAGCCATGCGCCTCAATGCCCGCCTCTTTGTAGGAGGCAAGCCCGCGCTGGACAAGCTCTTCTTTGATATCGTTAAAGACAATGGTCGCGCCGGCGCCGGCAAAGCCCTTCGCAATCGCAAGGCCGATACCGTAAGACGCACCTGTGACGAGGGCAACACGCCCGGTAAGATCGAAGTTTGCTGCCATACAAATTCACTCCTAAAATAAATGATTGATTATTGTCTGTCCAAACACCGCTGTTTATACTTATTTTGTTTAAAAGGTAAACTGACAGCCTAGTATGCCAGTTGTTATTTATAGTTTATCGCATGATGAAGCTGCTGTCAATGGGATTTGCAAAAATTTGGCGCTTATTTAACGGCTCTAAAACAGCCGAATGGACAAAACCACAAAGAATATGTGCGTTTATTCCTATTTGCGTGGGCTGCTGCACATTGCATGCACGCTTCTGCTCATCGCGGCCGCTTACATGCGGCCGGGCAGAAAGCTCCTCCTGTGCAGGCGAGGCGGGTCATTCAGGCTTTCGTCTTTCTGCCAGCCCCGAAGAACCGAATGATGATAGACTGGGCATAATGTTTTACCTTTTGTGTTTTTGACTTGCTTAGCAGTTGTTTTTGAAATATAATAACTATACAAAACCCGACCAAAAAGAGGAGGAAACGCCTGTGCAGCCGGAACAAACACGCAAAAATCCGTTTTTCCGCAGCATGTTTATCTATTTTATCTGCCTGGTCATTGCAGGTACGGCGATGGGGCTGCTCCTCTTCCGCTTTGCAGTGCGTGAAATTGAGCGGCAGAGTATTTCAACCACAATTGGGAGTCTGGAGCATGCGTCCGATCTGATTGACCGCCGCATTGCCGAACTTGATTTCGTGCTCGGGCACGTCCTGCAAAACAACAATATCCGGCGTATCGCGGCGCTTCCGGGCGACCCATTTGAGACGAATGATATTCTGGAAATGATCCAGTCAAAAAACAACCTCGACAAAGTCCAGCTGCAAAACAAAATGGTATACAACTATTTTGTGGCCTTTTCAAACGGCGTTGCCATTTCACCGGACAATATCTTTAAGCTGCGCGAATTTTACGACGCGTATTTCGGCTACGGCGATGCGTATTATGAAAGCTGGCGTGAGGACGTATTCTCTGCGCGCTACGCAAAGGAATTTGTGCGTTTCCCCGCAGACGACGCTGTGCGGCAAAAGCCATATTTGTGCTACGCCACCACGATCACCGCGGCCGGCGGCCATCCGTGCGTGCTCTTTATCTTTATCGACCGCAACCAGTTTATGTCGCTTTTAAATTGGAATGCCGCCGGGCCGGACGATTATCTCTACATCAGCGATATGGAAGGAAACGTGCTGGCCGATCGTAATCTGCCGGAAGACGGCGCGCTCGATTCGGCACTTTTTTCCGAGCGGTCGGGATATCACACGCTTGACGGGCAGCGTTTTGCAATCTGGGCCGCTTCCTCCGCGACAGGGCTGAGGATCGTCTCCGTCTCGTCGGATGAGGCGATTCTGACGCAGGCGGAGGGAATAGGGCGCGTTCTGATCGCAATCATCTGCCTTTTTGTTCTGGTGGGCCTCATCTTCGTACTGGTAACCTCCTATCGCCTGAGCAAGCCGCTGGGCGAGGCGCTGGCCGCACTGTCGGGCGGAACGAAGGCAAGCGGCGCGCCGCAGCGCAATCAGTTCAGCGCTCTGAAGCACTCGGCAGCGCAGATGGCCGGCCAGAACTGCGCCCTGCGGGAAAGTCTGGAACAGCAAAACGCGCTTTTGAAGGGCATCTATTTTGAGCGTCTTCTGCAGGGCAAGCTGGCGACTGAAGAAGCGCAGCGGCGCGCAGGAACGCTCCTCTCCTTCCCGCCAGACGGAAAATACTTCTGCGCGGGGCTGATTGCACTGACAGGCGAAACACCTGCCGCCGACGCCGTCGCAGGCGGGCGTGTGCTCGAAATGCTTGCATATCTTGAACACATACGGACAAAACTCTGGTTCCGCTGCCAAATTTTTGACGAGGATCGGATCGTGGCCGTCTTCATCGATGGGGATGCGGCGCCGGAACCGGAGCGCGAGCGGATCGCCGCAGATATCGACGTCATCACACAGACGCTTTTGGAAGGCGGCTTCTCCCAGCGTATTTTTATGGGCAGCATTGTGGATGACATGAGCAAACTCGGCCATTCGTTTGAGCAGGCGGCGTATCTGTGCGACGCATGCCGCGTACCGCAGGATTTCTCCCCAGTCGTATGGCCGGACGACGGCGCCGGAGCGGAAACGACCTATGACGCGGTGCCGGCGGATGCACTCATCAGCGCCATCCTCGGCGGAAATTCCGTGCAGATCGAGAAGACGATCGACCTGATCCTCGCGCAGAACCGGAGGAGCGCGCTTTTAAAAGTACGGGTGTACGAGGTCTTAAGCTGCGTGCTGCGCGCGTGCAGCCTGCTCGGCGTCGAGAGCGAGCCCTTTCTCGGCACAGTGAACGCGCGGCTTGAGGAATTCCCTCCGGACTATCCGTTTATCCTGCGGCACGATCTCAAAGAGCAGATGCTGTTCCTCGCCGCACTGGCCGGAGAGCGAAAGCGCGACGGTGCGAGCGCCCTCATCACGCGCGTATGCGCCTACCTCGAGGCGCATTACTGCGAATCAGGCATCGGCCTTACACAGACGGCGCTCGCCTTTGACCGTTCGGAGGCGTATATTTCGCAGCTTTTTAAGGAAAAATGCGGAGAAAATTTTTCAGATTATCTGGAAAAGCTCAAGATTGCACAGGCGAAAAAGCTGCTCGCAGGCGGGCGTATGACGATCTACGAAGTGGCAGAGGCGACCGGTTACAACTCATCCACCGCATTTGGCCGCGCATTCAAGCGTATTACAGGCATGAAGCCGTCGGAATACCGCAGCACGCACCGCGAGGCCGGCGAAAAAATATGACGCCCGGCAGAAAAGCTATCTGACATGAGCATGGCATCAGACACCTCAAAACGGAGCGCGGAACAAAGACCGCGCTCCGTTTTTGTATGCAGACCTGAAAAAACGACGCGTTATCCAAAAAGTATCGAGCTGAAACCATGGCTTTTGTGGAAAATCTCAAAGACTGTTGATTTACAAAATCGTGCGAAATTGGTACTGTAAAGCCAGAAAAGGCCAATTGCACAATTCACTCTCTGCAAATTCACTTATTTTTGTGCATAGCATCAAGCATCCCTTTTTGGCCGGTTAAGGAGGTCCTGAACCATTGAAAATGCTGCGCACCCGCGCCCTGCCGGGCGTACGGCGGCAAAAAAAGAGCGTGCTGAAAAAGCTTGCGCGAAGCTGGCAGCTGTATGTTATTCTTCTTTTGCCGCTGATCTATCTGCTGATTTTCAAGTATTACCCAATGCTCGGCGCGCAGATCGCCTTTAAGGACTATAAGGCGAACCTCGGCATTTGGCAAAGCCCGTGGGTCGGAATGAAGCACTTTATCCGCTTTTTCTCCACATACGATTTCTGGATGCTCCTGAAAAACACGGTGAGCATCAGCCTGCTCAGCCTGCTCTTCGGCTTTCCGCTACCGATTGTCCTGGCGCTGTGCCTGAATGCATGCCGCAGTATCCGTTTTAAGAAAACCGTACAGATGGTAACCTATGCGCCGTACTTTATTTCAACGGTTGTCATTGTTGGCATGCTGTCGTCCTTTCTCGCACCGCGCACGGGCATTATCAACAACGCCATTGCGGCACTCGGCTTTGAACGGGTCAATTTCATGGGCGAACCGTCGTTTTTCAAACCGATCTATATCCTGTCAAACATCTGGCAATCGTCCGGCTACGGAGCGATCGTGTACATCGCGGCGCTCGCTTCGGTCGATCCGTCGCTTCACGAGGCGGCGGTGGTCGACGGAGCCAACCGCTTCCAACGCGTGTGGCATATCGATCTGGCGTGCATCACACCGATCATTGTCACGATGCTGATCTTAAACACCGGGCAGATCCTCGATGTAGGGTTTGAAAAAATCCTTCTGATGCAGAACATGCAGAACATCTCCGCTTCGGAGGTCATCTCGACGTATGTCTATAAGACGGGTGTCGCTTCCGCTTCGCCGAATTTTTCCTATCCGACGGCGATCGGGCTGTTTACATCGGTCATCAATCTGATCGTCATCCTGTGTGCCAACCGCGCCGCACGCCGGATCGGCGACGTGGGATTCTGGTAAAAAGGGAGGATGCGGCATGAAGCGATCAAAAAGCGACCGTCTGTTTGACGGATGCGTTTACATTCTCCTGGGTACTGCGCTCATCCTTGTGAGCTATCCCCTGATCTATATTGTGAGCGCGTCGTTCTCCGATTCCCTCGCGGTCATCTCCGGACGGATGGTATTATGGCCGGTCGGCTTCAATCTGGAGGGTTACAAAGCCGTTTTCCGCGAGGCGAGCGTCATGACGGGGTATCTCAACAGCCTTGTCTATACGGTTTTGGGCACGCTGCTCAACATTGTAATGACCATCCTTGCGGCGTATCCGCTCTCGCGGCCGGATCTGTACGGCAAGCGGCCCCTGACAATGCTCTTCCTTTTCGTAATGCTCTTTAACGCCGGTATGATCCCAAATTATATGCTTGTGCGCGACCTGGGCCTGATGAACACGCGCATGGCGATGATCTTCCCCACGGCGCTGAGCATCTACAATATGATCATCGCAAAATCCTTTTTTCAGAACACGATCCCCATAGACCTGCTTGAAGCGGCAAAACTCGACGGTTGCTCGGATTTTCGCTTTGTGACAAGCATTGTTCTGCCCCTCTCCTCCTCGATCGTGGCGGTACTCGCGATCTTTTATGGCATTGCGCACTGGAACGCATATTTCCCTGCGCTTTTGTACCTGAACGACCGCAGCATGTATCCGCTGCAGCTGGTGCTCAGGGATATTCTCCTGCAGAACCAGATGTCGCCGGAAATGCTCGCGTCCATCAACCCTGAGGACGCGGCGGCGCGCGAATCACTCTCGGAGCTTTTGAAGTACTCGCTGATTGTTGTGGCAAGCGCGCCGATGATGATCATCTACCCCTTTGTGCAGAAGTATTTTGTCAAGGGCGTGATGATCGGCGCGCTTAAAGGATAAAATCCGTTTCAGCGCATCATCCCGGCCGAACGCGCGGCCGCCGTTTCGCGCCGGGCTGTACGATACGATTTTAGAATGACGGAGGTAACACGATGAAAAGAAGGCTCAGTCTACTCCTCGCCTGCCTGATGGTGCTGTCGCTTTTCGCAGGCTGCGCAAAAACACAGACTCCGGCAGAAGATCCCGCCCCTGCGGCGAGTTCCCAGACGCCGGATGCTCCGACCCCATCTGCCGAGCCCGCTGAACAAAAGACGGGCTATGCGTTCCCTCTGAGTGAGGAGAAAGTCACGCTCGGAATCACCCTCTTCCCCGAGTCGTATGTGGACAGTTATGAGGTCAACGAATTCACCCAGTGGTATGAAGAGAAGACAAATGTGCACATCGAGTGGGACATTCTCCCCACAGTTGAAACCGCGACCAAGGTAAACCTGCTTTTATCAAGCGGCATACTTCCTGAAGTCCTCATGGGCTGCGATATTGACGCGTCCACGGTCAATATCTACGGTGGCCAGGGCATGTTTCTGCCGCTGAACGACTACATCGAACAGTACGGAACACACTTCAAAAACGTGCTTGAAAAATCGCCGTATGTCAAGGACATGATCACCATGCCGGACGGGAACATCTATTCCCTGCCGCGGGTGAACGAGACTTTTCACGTAACGATGGACAACAAGGCATGGATGTACATGCCCTGGCTTGAAAAGGTCGGCAAGGAGCTTCCCACGACAACCGACGAACTGTATGAAGTGCTCAAGGCCTTCAAAGAGGAAGACCCGAACGGAAACGGCAAGGCCGACGAAATTCCGATGGCGGGCTGGGCCGACACGCAGGGCAGTCCCTGCAGAATCGAATACTTCCTCATGAACGCGTTCATCACCACCGACAAGAAGCAGACGCTGCACTACCTGACACTCAAAGACGGCGTGATCGGCGCCGGCTTTACCACCGACGAATGGCGCGAGGGCCTGCGCTATGTTAAAAAGCTCTATGACGAGAAGCTGCTCGCGCCCGAAACCTTTACGCAGGACAGCACGCAGCTCAAACAGATGGGTGAGAACCCGGAGATTCCCATCCTCGGCTCAGCGATCACGGGCTATTACGGACAGTTCATCCAGACCTACAGCGAGAGCGGGCGCTGGCTCGATTACAAGACCATTCCGGCGCTTGAGGGCCCGAACGGGCAGCGCACGACTTCCTACTACCCATATGGCGGGGCAAAAATGTCGGAATTCATCATCACCAATTCCTGCAAAAATCCTAAAATCGCCTTCCAGTGGGCCGACTACCTCTACTCGGAAGAAGGTACGATGGGCTGCTTCTACGGCCTTGAAGGTTCCGGCTGGGAAAAGGCAAAAGAGGGAGACGTGGGTCTCGACGGCAACCCGGCCAAGTGGGTCGATTTGAACGACTACGGCGTCAAGCATTCCAAAAACTGGGGCAACATCGGACCGAAGTACGCCTCGCTCGAGCTGACCACCTCCCGCAAGGCAGACCCGGAAAAACCGCTGGAGATGTTCCTCTATGAAGAATCCAAGAAAAATTACGAACCGTATCTGCAGGACATGGATACTGTGATTCCTCCTCTCGTTTTTGACGAGGAGCGCGCGACCGAGCTGGTGGACATCGCGACGTCCCTGAACCGCTATGTGGAGGAGATGACAGTCTCCTTCATCACCGGCAAGAGCGACCTCGACAGCGACTGGGCTTCCTATAAGGAGACCTGCGCGGCACGAGGCCTGGAAACAGCCCTTAAAATCTATCAGGAAGCATACGACACGCTCAAAAAGTAAACTGCAGATCACGCCCGCCCGTGCCGGGCGGGCGTGATCTCAACCGGGGGAACGTTATGAAAAAGCCCAACATCCTCTTCATCCTGTCGGACGATCACAGCGCGGAGGCGGTAAGCCTGTACGGCTCGCGTCTGGCAGGCGTGTTTGAAACGCCGAACATCGACCGCATCGGCCGTGAGGGCGTGGCGGCAGAGCGGTGCTTCTGCACCAATGCCCTGTGCACGCCGAGCAGAGCGAGCATCCTGACAGGCCTGTACCCGCACAAAAACGGCGTCAAAACGCTGACGGACGCACTGCCGGAAAAGGTGCCTACCTTTCCTGAGCTGATGCACGCGGCGGGCTATCAGACGGCGCTGTTCGGCAAATGGCATGTGCATGCCGCGCCGCGCGGGTTTGACGAATATGCGGTACTGCCCGCGCAGGGGGTGTACTGGAACCCGTCGTTTCTTTATGGAGAAGACGACTGGGAGGCGCTTGAAAACATCTATGCCGATGTGACCGATGTGCGTGAGGCGGGGTATGTGACAGACCTGATAACGGACAAATGCCTCGACTGGCTGGCGCACAAACGCGATGCGCACAAACCGTTTCTTCTGATGTGCCACCACAAAGCGCCGCATGACAATTTTGAATATCATCCGCGCTACGAGCACCTCTTTGACGGCGTGGAAATCCCGGAGCCGGAGAGCCTGTGGGAGGACTTTTCTCACCGGAGCGCGGGATCGCGCCTTTTTGGAGGCACGGTTTCGGAGCGAAACCCACGCAGAAACGCGGTAAAGACCATGTCCGCGCCGGACTATCCGACCGGAGCGCTCGACGTGCGCGGGCTTACCTTCACTGACAGGGCGCGCGCGGCATATCAAAAATATCTGAAAGACTATCTGCGCACGGTCAAAGGCATCGACGACAATGTGGGCCGACTCCTTACATGGCTTGACGAAAACGGCCTTGCCGAGGACACTATCGTCGTTTACACGTCCGACCAGGGGATGTTCCTCGGCGAGCACGACTACATCGACAAGCGCTGGATATACGAAGAGGCGATGCGTATGCCGCTGCTTGTGCGCTGGCCGCGCGAAATCGCGGCAGGCTGCCGGACGGGAGCGCTTTTGTCAAATATCGACTTTGCGCCGTGGCTGCTCGACTGCGCGGGCATTGCCGCACCCACCGCCATGCAGGGGCGAAGCTTCCGTTCGCTTCTCGCGGGCAGTGCTCAGAACGGTGGAAACGAATATATTTATTACCACTACTGGCTGCATCTCGCGCACCTCGACACGCCAGCGCATATGGGTGTGCGCACCGTGCGCTATAAGCTGGCGTTTTTCTATGGGCGCGCACTCGATGCGTCGGATGCTGTGGACTGTGACACGCCGGCTGGCATTGAGCTGTATGACCTTGAGCGGGATCCACATGAGATGCGAAATGTATATCATGACCCGGCATATGCCGACGCGGCGGCGGACATGCGCGCGCTTTTCCTGCGCGCACTCCGGGAGACGGGCGAGGATATCGCGCGCTATCCCGCGCTCGACGCGATGATCCGGCAGTATTTTCAGGAAGGATAGACGCCGCGCCTGACAGCGCGCTGCAAACAGAGAAGGAGTCCATTATCATGATGAAACTTGCAATTTCCGCTCAGGCACTCGCGCACCTGCTGCTCGAGAAAGCATGCGAGGTGCTTTGCCGCCATGACGTGCGCTATATCGAGCTGTGGCCCGAAAATCTGCCGTGGGCCGGGGCGGAGGGGATTTCATGGTCGTACGTCGGACGCGACCTTGCACGCACAAAGGATATTCTTGCCCGTGTGGGCATCTTACCCGCGTGCGTGACGTTTTCCGGTGCGTTTGTGGAAGCGCTGCGAGACGATCCTGTGCGTTACAGCGCTGAACTTTGCGCGGCGATCCAGGCGGCGCACGCGCTCGGCGCACGGATCGTGAACCACTACTGCTACTATCTCGCGCCGGAAAAGCCGGACTTTGCGCGCCTCACGGCCTTTTGGGCCGAGGCGGCGACGCTTGCGCGGGAACTGGGCGTCACGCTCGCGCTGGAAAATGAGGCGCACGACGCAACCGCACATCCGGACGGAACGCGCGCCATACTCGACGGGATGAAACTTCCGGCACTGGGCACGAACTTCGACGCGGCGAACTACTATCACGGCAGCAGCGAGGCCTTCCCGCTCGGCTATCTGCGGCTGCGGGATAAAATCGCTTACATCCACGTCAAAAACGCCTGCCAATATGTTGACGGTCTCGGGTATCTGCCGCGGCGCGCGGGCGCAGAGATGGGCGGCGTGTTCGCTCCGCAAAAAATCTACTACCCCCTGTGCTGCGCGGGCGCGGTCAATATCGACGGCCTGCTCACCATGGCGGCGGCAGACGGATACGACGGGTTTGTTACGCTCGAGCCGCACGTTCCGGCGGAAGATCTTGACAAATATTACACGGCCGACCTCGCTTATCTGCGCGGCCGGCACAATTTTGAGAGGTGAATCAAAATGTTAGCTGCAGTTGTTGAACAGCCCGGAAAACTCGTCGTCAAGGACGTGCCGATGCCGGAAATAACCCCGGACCACGTGCTTGTTCGCGTACAGGCCGCGTCGATCTGCAATGCGACGGACAACCACATCCTGCACGGTGTTTTTGACGGATATCACGACTACTACCCCCAAATCCTCGGCCACGAGGTCTGCGGCGAAGTGGTGGAGACGGGCGCGCGCGTCACGCAACTGAAAGTCGGGCAGCGCATCGTCATGTATACGCCGAAGGGCTCTTTCTGCGAATATATCTCGTTCGCGCCGAAGGACATGACCTACGGCGTGGTGGCCGACCACGTTCCTTCCCGCGTCGCGACATGCTGCGAGATGTTCGACGGGGCATACATCAGCCTTGTCTATCCCGCGCGCATTGCCCGCGACGAGCATGTGCTCGTCGTCGGAACGGGGCCGATGGGTCTGACAGCGATCGCCTGCGCGAGGCAGTACGCCAAAACAGTGAGCGCGGTCGACCTGTCATCTTTTCGCCTTTCCAAAGCGCGGGAGATGGGCGCGGATTTTACCTATAACCACAGCGCAATGACACAGGATGAAATCATCGCGCAGATCATGGCGAACACCGGCCCGGTCGACGTACTGCTCATGTGCATCGCTGAGGACAGAAGCGAGGCGCTGGATGCATATGACCTCGGCGTGCGCGCGCTGCGCGAAAACGGACGCATGACAAGCCTTGTCGTCGCGGTCAAGAACGTCGGCCGCCGCTACCGGGTGAATCCCTTCCCGATCGTTGAAAAAAACATCAAATTCCGCCACTTCCTGAATCCGAATGAAATCCCCAGACAGGATATCTTCCAGCGCGCGGTCGACTTTGTTGCGGACGGAAAGATTGACCTTTCAAAGCTCATCACGCACGAGGTGTGTCTGGACGAGGCGGAAGCTACGCTGAAGCTGTGCGACGAGCGCCTTGACGAAGTGATCAAAGTCGTGGTCTACCCGCGTCTCTCCGGAAAGTGAGGCACCTATGGACGGCACGATGAAAGCCCTCATGCTGCGCGCGCCCGGGCAGCTGTGCTACGAGGACGTTCCGCTGCCCAGGTGCGGCGAGAGAGAGGTCCTCGTGCGTCTGGAGCGCGCGTGCATCTGCAACGGCTCCGACCCGGGGCTCTACCTTGGACATACGGACATTCCCTTTCCCTTCGTGTTCGGCCATGAGGCGTGCGGCGTGATCGTACACACCGGCGCACAGGTGACGGCCTTCCGCCCCGGCGAGCGCGTGAGCTGGTGGTTCACGGTTGGCGCCTTCGCGGAATACGTTGCTGTCGCCCCGGAAAAAGTGTGCATGGTGCGCGTGCCGGACACGCTTTCCATCGACGCGGCGCCAGTGCTGGAGCTGGCGGTCGCCTCGTCGCGCGCTGCGCTCGTCTTTCCGGCACGGGGCAAACGCGTGCTGATCATCGGACTCGGGCCGAGTGGACTTTTGATGGCGCAGATGCTTCGCGCCGAAGGTGCGGATTGGATCGCCGGGTGGGATCTTTATGAGAGCCGGCGCGCGCTCGGGTTCCGACTCGGCTGTGATCAGACATGCCATCCGCTCGCGGGGGGCGTTTCCGAAAGCTTTG
Organism: uncultured Eubacteriales bacterium; assembly: GCA_934630445.1. Taxonomy (GTDB): domain Bacteria; phylum Bacillota; class Clostridia; order Oscillospirales; family Butyricicoccaceae; genus CAKTWY01. Next base: position 11,411 of record CAKTWY010000011.1, on the reverse strand, counting down.
ACGTGGTGATCGACGCGATGGGTGACGATCTTCTGCCCGGAGAAGAAACGCTGGCGCGGGCGATCGGGCGCATGCACGAGGGCGGGATGATCATCAGCTACGGCCATCCGGTGCATAGGCGGCGCTTCGATCCGTACTTTTTCCAATCCAAGCGCCTTTCAATGCGCGGGCCGGAAAACCGGATGCCCGCAATCCGCGCGCTTAGCGCACGGGTGATGTCGCTCATCGCCGCAGGTGCGCTTGATCTGCATCCGCTCGTCACGGCACGCGTGCCGCTTCGCGGCGCCAGGGCGGCGTTTATGCACCACCTCACCGCGCCGGAAGAAAACCTGAAGATCGTCATCGACTGCACGCAGGCGTAACACCTGAAAACGCGCAGAGGACGCGTCTGCGCCATCCGAAACCGGGAGGCGGACAAATGGAAGAAAAAGTATATGCCGGCGTGCTGGGCAAAATGATCGGCGTCTATCTTGGAAGGCCCGTCGAGGGGTGGCAATACGAGGAGATTGCGCGCCGCTTCGGCGAAGTGGAAACATACGTAAACGCTGCGTGCAGCGCGCCGCTTATCGTGCCGGATGACGACCTGTCGGGAACATTTGCCTTCCTGCGCGCCATCGAGGACGCGCACGGCCGCGCCGGGGCGCAGAGCTTTGCCGACGCATGGCTCAACTATGTGATTGAAAACAAAACCATCTTCTGGTGGGGCGGGTACGGCCGCTCGGCCGAGCACACCGCGTACATCAATCTGAAAAATGGCCTGACGCCGCCGGCAAGCGGCGCGGCCGCGACAAATGGAAAAAGCCTTTCGACGCAAATCGGGGCGCAGATTTTTATCGACGGCATCGCCCTCGCCTGTCCGGACGACCCGGAGCGCGCGGCAAGTATCGCACGCGCAGCAGCAAGCGTGAGCCACGACGGAATCGCCGTATCGGCGGCGTGTTTCCTCGCCGCAATGGAGAGCATGGCCTTCTCGGAAAAGCGGCTGGAGCGCCTTTTGGAAGAGGGGCTGCGCGTCGTGGGGGATGACGCTCTCGCAGCGCTGGCAGAGGATGTGCGCGCCTTCTGCGCCAAAGGCGGTGGATGGCGTGCAGTGCGCACGCGCGTAGAGCACGCGTACGGCTACGACAGATACTACGGCGCGTGTCCGATCGAGACAAACCACGCGTGGTTGCTCGCCTCCCTCCTTCTGGGGGGAGACGATTTCGCCCGCGCGCTCACAATCTGCGTGTCGGGCGGTTGGGATACGGACTGCAACGCAGGAAATGTCGGATGCCTGAACGGCGTGCGCCTGGGTCTGGCTTCCATCCCGAAACATCTGCGCGTGCCGATTGCAGACCGGCTGTATGTCGTATCGGCGGATGGTGGGGAAACGGTGACGGATGCTGTGCGCGAGACGCAGAAAATCCTGCGCGCGTCGGCCTTTTTGTACGGCCGGGAACCCGGGGTGAAAGAGGCGCGCTTTACCTTTCCCTACCGTGGCGCGGCGCAGGGCTTCACTCTCTGTCCGTTTTCCGGCGGTGAGGGCGGTGCGCGCGCCGAATGCGGTGGCGCGGGGCTTGAAATCATCTCCGAAAGCGGGCGTGACGTATGCGTTTCCACGCCCGTTTTCCGAACGGACGACGCGGCGGCGGACGGCGCTTACGCATGCCTCGCCTCGCCGTCGCTCTACGGCACGCAGACAATGCACGCCGAGCTTGCAGCACTGCCCGGCTCGAACGGGGAGGCTGCGCTTTATGCGCTCTGGCGCGATTCGCACGGCATGCTCCGCCGCGTGGAAGGAGCGGCTGTTCCCATCTCCTGCGCGTGCACGGCGCTCGCGCTCTGTCTGCCGGATACGGGCGGGCTCCCGTTCCTGCGCGCGGGGGTGCGCTTCTCCCCTGCATGCGGCGGCATGGGCGCACGGCTTTTATCGTTCGACTGGTCGGGTGCTCCGCGCGCGCTTACTTACACCTGCCGCTCGCCGGAAGTACTGTCCACCTTTGTCTCCTCAGCGGAGTGCTTTGAGCGCCACCGGATGCACGACTTCTGTCTGACGGCGTCGCGCGAACCGGGCATAGTGACGACTGGCACCCGCGACTGGACGGATTACCGCGTCACGTGCACGCTCGCGCCCGGCATGCACCGCCGGGCGGGCGTGGTGCTGCGCGCACGCGGCCACAGGCGCTTTTACGCGGCGCTCCTCGAAGGGTTTGACACGCTTTCCATCGTGCAGGTGGAAAATGAAAAACGGACAGTGCTCGCGTGTGCGCCGTTTTCCTACGTGGAAAACCATGGTATCCCCTTCTCTTTCTCCGCGCGCGGTGATATGCTTGAAGCAGTGGCCGGCGGCGTGCGTCTGCGCGCGGTGGCCAACAGCCGCGCGGGCGGCGGCGCAGGCTTTTTCGTCGAGGGCGGCATGCTCGCCGCGTCGGAGCTTTGCATCTCAGCACTGTGACCCGGATCGAACAAACAAAAGAAATGGAGGAGCGCGCATGATCACGTACTCTCTCAGCGGCGTCTGGCAGATGGAGGAGACAAACGGGCGCATTACCGAAGGCACCGTGCCGGGGTCTGTTTATTCCTTTCTTTTGAATGCCGGCCTTATGGAGGACCCGTATTATCGGGAAAACGAGCTTGCGGCCCTGCGGCGCATGGAGGAAGATTTCACCTTCCGCCGCGTGTTTACACCGCCGGAGCCGCTTTTGAAAGCCGGGCATATTTTGCTCAGATGCGAAGGACTTGACACGCTGTGCGATATCATGCTGAACGGAAAGGCGATCGCACACACCGACAATATGCACCGGACGTGGGAGCTGGACGTCACACACGCGCTTCGCTCCGGCGAGAATGAGATCGCACTCACCTTCGCTTCCCCCGTGCGCTATATACGCGCGCGGCAGAAGGAGCATTTCCTCGGCGGCACGTCGGACGCGATGGACGGTTTTCCGCATCTCCGGAAGGCGCACTGCATGTTCGGCTGGGACTGGGGACCGCGCCTGCCGGATGCCGGTATCTGGCGCGGGCTTTCGCTCATAGCCGGGCCGCGCATCAAAAACCTGCGGCTGCGTCAACGCCATGAAAACGGGGCGGTATGGGTGACGGCGTATGCCGATGCACCTGTGCAGGGCGCGCTCACGCTCACGCTGACGTCTCCGGACGGGCGGATGACCGCGCTCGAAAACGGTGTTCCGATGCCCATTCCGGAACCGATGCTCTGGTGGCCGCGCGGCTACGGCGCGCAGCCGCTTTACACGCTCGAGGCGGTACTGACAAAGGACGGCGTGCAGTGCGACCGCGTTTCAGAGCGCATCGGCCTGCGTAAGCTCACAGTGCGCCGGGAGCGCGACGCATGGGGCGAGAGCTTTGCGCACGAGATAAATGGAGTGGCCATCTTTGCGATGGGCGCAGACTATATTCCGGAGGATAATATCCTCTCACGCCTGACGCGCGAACGCACACGCAGACTGCTCGAGGATTGCTGCGCGGCAAACTTCAACCTTGTGCGCGTCTGGGGCGGCGGCATTTATCCGGAGGATTATTTTTACGACCTGTGCGACGAGCTGGGCCTGCTCGTCTGGCAGGATTTCATGTTCGCCTGCGCCAACTATCGCCTGACAGAAGCGTTCGAGGCGAGCATCCGCGCCGAGGTGCGCGACAATGTATCGCGTCTGAGGCACCACGCGTGCCTTGCGCTCTGGTGCGGCAATAATGAGATGGAGATGTTTCAGGCCTCCGGGAACTACCGTGCGGACGCCATCACGCGCGCGCACTATATCCGTATGTTCGAACAGATCATCCCTGAGGAGCTGCGCCGTCTCGATCCGGACACGTTCTACTGGCCGGCATCTCCCTCATCGGGCGGGGCGTTTGACGAGCCGAACGCGCCCGACCGCGGCGACGTACATTACTGGGAGGTCTGGCACGGGAATCTCCCGTTCACCGATTACAGAAAACACTTTTTCCGCTACGCGTCGGAATTTGGGTTTCAGTCCTTCCCATGCCTTGAAACGGTCGAGCGCTTCACACTGCCGGAAGAGCGCAACATCTTCTCCCGCGTGATGGAGATGCACCAGCGCAATGTCGGCGCGAACGGCAAGATCCTCTCCTATCTGTCGCAGACTTACCTGTATCCCCTGCGTTTTGACACGCTCCTCTACGCCTCGCAGCTTCTGCAGGCGGACGCGGTGCGCTGCGCCGCAGAACATTTCAGGCGCAACCGCGGGCGCTGCATGGGTGCGGTATACTGGCAGCTCAATGACATCTGGCCCGTGGCGTCCTGGTCGTCGATCGATTGGTATGGAAAGTGGAAAGCGCTTCACTATGCGGCGCGGCGATTTTTCGCTCCGGTAATGATCTCCTGCGAGGAGACGGGCGAATTTACGCAGCGCCAGTCCGTCGTCGACGAGCCGGGCGATATTGAGACACGGGCAAAACTCTGTGTTGCGAACGAGACGCTTCGCGCCGTCTCAGGAACGGTGCGCTGGGCGCTGCGCCGGAGCACTGCGGAAATCCTCTCCCAGGGCGCGTTTTCCCTCACGGTACCGGCGCTCTCCAGCGTCTGGTGTGAGGAGCTCGACTTTCATCAAACGGACTGGCACGAACATTATTTGAGCTTCTGCTTCGACGTTGAAGGCCAAACGGTGTCGTCGGGCACGGCGCTTTTCACCGCGCCGAAACATTACCGCTTCCTGGACCCGGAACTTTCACTGCGTATAGAGGGCGATACGGTCGTTGTCTCAGCACGGGCCTTCGCCAAAAGTGTGGAAATTTACGGTGGGGAGGATCTGCGCCTGTCGGACAATTTCTTTGACCTAAACGGGGGCGAGGCTGTAGTGGCGATCGTGCAGGGACGGGCCGAACATCTCTCTGTCAGGAGCGTATACGATATCGGGCGCGCATAAAGGCGCACAAACGCCCGTTTGAGCAAAAAAGCAGGACCGCGAGACGTAAAACGGCCCGCGGTCCTGCTTTATGAAGGAGTACTTGGCGATTTTCAGATGGTCTGAACCTGCGCGCGCCACGCCCGGCGCACCGCCTCAAACCCGCCGAGCCCCAGAAGGCCCGGCTGATAAAAGCCCGTGCTGAGCGCTGGCACGCCGCTTTGGGGAACGAATGCGCCTTCCAGCCAGGCGCGCGACACGTCTTCGGTCAGTGCAAGAGCTACCGCAGCTTCCGCCGCGCGGCGGCCCAGGCCGATGAGAAGAACCTCTTTCGCGCCAAGGCTGCGGCAGAAAGACGCCGCCATGAGGATATCGCACACGCGCAGGGCCGTATCCGTGCGGTGGAACTGCATCAGCCCTTCGCTGTTCTGCTGATGTTTATCAGTATCGAGCTCGCCCTGTTTCCAGTCGCGCCCGTCTTCGATATTTCTGCCGACAGCAAAATAGGGATTGAGGTAAGCGCCGGTCAGGAAGGGATCGACAAACAGCACGGCATCCGCTTCCGACAAAAGCCCCGCCGCATTCAGAGCGGCAAATTCACTGTCGGTACGATCTTTGACGACCAGCGCGATGCGCGCGCCGTCAAGCGTCTGCCCTGCCCTTGTCACGAGGCGCGCCGGAACACGCTCGCCCGCTTCGGTGCCGAGCATGAAGCTGTGCAGGGTATAACCGCCCTCTTCACGGGTCGTCTCCTCTCCCCGGACAAAGGCAGCGCCGATCTTGCCTGTTCCAAAGCTCAGCGAAAGCGCGCGTCTGATGCGCTCAATCCCGCCTTGTTCATCCATGAGGCGCGCGGCGTCACGCCTCCTGTCCGCAACATATGCGTCCATAATCTGGGCGAAATTCTTGGCATCCGCCGGGTATGTGACATGCAGCGCCGCCTCGTCGACTGCAAAAGCTTCCTCGCTGATGGGGCCTTCATATGCTTCAGGCATGAATGTGCGTATCAGCCAGGAAACGACCGCTTCACGCACGTCTTTTCTGTAATTATGGAGCGAATCACAGTAAAAATACTGGAAGCGCTCTCCCGCGCCGTAGAGGCTGTAGATCTCATGGATCGCCGGATATTCAACGCTGGGCATCTCGCTCGTCCAGTCGCCGGTGCAGCCGGTGAGCATCATCGGGCGCGGCGCCATGAGGGCCGCGATCTCCGTGTTGTCGGTATCAAAGCGTAAACCCGGCACGTGCTCGCACTCGCACCCGCCCTGCATACTCGCCGAAACCATGTTGACCGGCGCCGCTGCGGCGATGCGCTCGTCCACAGCGCTGAGAAGGATCGTCTGCGTTCCGCCGCCGGAAGCGCCGGTACAGGCGATGCGCGCCGCGTCCACAAAATCGAGCGAGCAGAGATAGTCCACGCAGCGGATACTGTTGAAAAGCTGAATACCGAGCAGGGAGATCCCCCATGACTCCAGCTCTGTCGAGCGGAAGCCGTGCGGAATCTGCCGCGTGTCGCCGCGCCCTGTCATGTCATAGGTCAGAGCTGCAAAGCCCGCACGCGCCAGGCTCGCGCAGCGCGCGGGAACGTCGCACAGCTCGGTGCGCTCAAAGCGGTGATTCTCCCAGTGGCCGTGCGGATTCAGCACAGCGGGAATTTTGCCCGAAATGCGACGCGGCAGATAGAGATTCGCGGCGAGAAAAAAGCCCGGGAGCGTCTCAATGCGAATATTTTTGATGACGAGGTCATCCTGCACCGTCTCACCGGTGATCACGGCGTTCACAGCGCCGCGCGCAGGCATGGGAACGAGGCCCGCGCTCACGAGAATCTGCTCTTTGAGCATCTCCCGGCGCGCATTCCAGGCTTTGAGATCGGTATGCGGCTTTAACTTCAGGCGGGAGTTGATGCTCTCGTTTTTTCCCAGGCGGACATCCGCCGGGTAGCAGATCGTCTCATCTTCCAACAAATGTACAGGCAGCTGCATATGATTTTACCCCACTATAAAAGCGCCTGTCACGGCGCATGATTTCTTACTCAAAGCATAGCACGCCGCATCGGCAGTGTAAACCGTACTTTTTTTGCGGCACCCTCACATATTGCACAAAACAAGCTGCCGGGCTTTTCAAGTGCGGCGAATTTCAATATACTGTATGATGTGAAAGGTTGTGTTCACAGTAAAGAAACGCTGGATAGGCAAGATGTTTTCCGCCGGTCAAAGCGGAGCCCTGCTGCGCCCCTTGCATGAAATACCGGATTTTGCAGCGCGGCACAGCGGCGAAAACGCCGCGCAGACAGCGCTTCATGTTATGAATACAAATTTTTGAGGTTAAACTCAGTACAGAGCGGTTTTGGTCAGGATCTGACGGCTGCCTCTGAACGAAAGGAAGTGTACTGTATGCCGTCTTTGCTGAAACCGCTTCTCCGGGGAGAACATGAAAACCATCTGCTCCCCTTTTTCTGGCAGCACGGTGAATCCGAAGCAGTGCTGCGCGAAACCATCGCCAAAATCGCCGAATCGCACATCGGCGCTGTCTGTGTCGAATCGCGCCCGCACCCTGATTTTGTCGGCCCCCGCTGGTGGCATGACATGGATATCATCATGGACGAATGCCGCCGGCGCGGCATGAAGGTGTGGGTCCTTGACGACGCGTCTTTCCCCACCGGATATGCTGCGGGCAAAGTGCGCCGCGACAGGCCCGGCGAGGGGAAGTATTTTCTGAAAGAAACACGCGTCGACGTTATGGGGCCGGAGAGCGGCACGTCGCTCATCGTGCCCATCCCGGAGGACGGGCGTCTCGTGCGTGTCCTTGCGTGCCGCCATACGAACGGCACGCTGGCCGTCGACGGCGATTTTATCGACCTGACCGACCGCGTGACGGAAGACCTTGTGTATTGGGATATCCCGGAAGGCTTCTGGCGCGTTTATTACCTGTACTATACCCAGGTGGGGAACACCAATACGCCCGCGCTCGACAACTACCTCAACCCCCTCACCGCCCAGGGCACACAGGTGCTGATCGATACGGTGTACGAACCCCATTTTGCGCGCTACGGCGCCGACTTTGGCAAGACGTTTCTCGGCTTTTTCTCCGACGAGCCGCAGTTCGGCGAGGTGGACGGCAACAGCGTCGCGCTCGGCCGCATCCCGAATATGCCGATCCTCTGGTGCGACGCGCTTGACGATATGATGAAAGAGCGCCTTGGGGAAGAGGCGCCGCTCCTGTACCCTGCTCTGTGGCACGATATCGGCCCGCGCACGCAGCACGTGCGCTGGGCGTATATGGACAGCGTTTCCACGCTTTACGGCAAAAACTTTGCCGGCCGGCTCGGCGACTGGTGCCGGGCCCACGGCGTGAGCTATATCGGTCATGTGATCGAAGACAACAACGCCCACGTGCGCCTTGGAAACGGCACAGGCCACTTTTTCCGTTCGCTTTGGGGGCAGGATTATTCCGGTATCGACATCGTGCTGCAGATGCTCCTCCCCGGTATGAAGGGCATCCTCGCGCACGAACGCGACCCTGCACAGTCGACTTATGAAAACGCCTGCGCGGACAATGACTTTTACCACTACGCGCTTGCGCGCCTTGGCGCGTCGCTCGGCCACTTGGATCCGAAGAAGAAGGGCCGCATCATGTGCGAGGTCTTCGGCGGTTATGGCTGGGTCGAGGGCCTGAAGCTCATGAAATGGCTCGCGGATTTCATGCTGGTGCGCGGCGTCAACTACTTTGTTCCGCATGCCTTTTCTCCAAAAGCCTTTCCGGATCCGGACGGGCCGCCGCATTTTTACGCGCGCGGCAAGAACCCGCAGTTCCGCTATTTCTGGCGGCTGATGGATTACATGAACCGCGTGTCAAACCTCACGTCGGACGGCACGCACATCGCGACTGCGGCGGTGCTGTACCATGCGGAGGCCGCCTGGTGTAATCCCGGCACAATGCCCTTTGAACGCGTTGCGAAAGTTTTGAATGAAAGCCAGATCGACTGTGACGTCGTCTGCGCGGACATGCTCCTTTCAGATGCTGCGCGCATCGAAAACGGCAAGCTCGCGATTGCTTCCGAGACCTTTGAGATTTTGGTCCTCCCTGAGGCGGAAGCGATCCCGGCGGCGCTGCTGGAGCGCCTGTGCGCGTTTGCGGACCCCGGCCTGCCGGTCGTCTTCACAAATCGCGCGCCGCGCCGCCTGTGTATCGGAAATGCAGAGGACGAAGCGCGTCTGCTGCCGCTTTGCTCCCGCTTCCCGGTGCTTGAGCTTCAGGATCTCGCCGGCTATCTGACCGAGCGCGGCATGTACGACGTGCGGCTGGATACGCCCTGCCCGGATCTGCGCATCTACCATTACAGAAAAGGAACGGCGGATTGTTACCTGCTCTTCAATGAAAGCGACCGCATCACACAGGAAGCACAGCTCACCGTACGTGATACACGCGTGCCCGTTCGCTATGACGCATATGAAAACCGCGCTGAACTTCCCCCATTCCTGAAAGAGGAAACCGCAACCGTTCTCCCCATCCGCCTGGCGCCGTATGGGGCGACGATTTTCCTGTTCGGCGAGGAAACGGAGGGTCTTCCGCCCGCGAAGGCAGAAATGCCATGCACCGCGCTTGCACTCCCGCTGCACGGCTGGAGCGTATCGACGGCCGAGAGCGAAGCATACCCTGCCTTTATCCCCTGCACACTTGTGGATGGTCCTGAGAACCTGAACGCCCCCGGCAAAATGCCGCATTTTGTAGGTACCATCCGCTATGAGCGCGACCTTGTCTGCGCCGCTTCCGGCTGCATGCTGCTCGATCTTGGCGACGCGGGTGAAACGGCCGAAGTCTTTTTGGACGGAGAAAGCCGCGGCGTGCGTCTGACACCGCCGTACCGCTTCTCCCTGGGCGAGCTGGACGCGGGGCGCGCCTATCATCTGGCGGTCGAGGTCACAAACACGCCTGTATACCGCGTGCACGACAAATTTTCCGTCTACCAGCCCATTCACGCCAGCGGCCTGATCGGACCGGTAACGCTGCTTTCTGAGGAGAAATAAACGACATGACATCAAAGGAACTTGTACAAAAGACCATACGCGGCGAGAACGATACGGGCCTTACCCCGCTGTACGGCTGGGTGCGTGAAAACATGCAGGACAAAATCGCCGGGCGCTTTGGAAGCGTCGAAGCTTTCGAAGACCATTATCAGTTTGATATGGCGCACCTGTTCGGCGCACCGGCGATGTACGACGAGGCCGTGCTCAACAATCTGCGCGAAAGCGAAGGCGAAATCACGCCTGAAATGCTGCTCGACATACCGATGCTCTCGCCCGATGACGAGGCGGCCTACAGCGAAGTGAAGCGTCAGCTGCAGCACTACAGCGTCGAACGCGAGCGCTTCTGCTACATACAGTCCAACGGTATTTTTGAGCTGAACAACGAATTTTTCGGCATAGAGAACCACTTATGCAATCTGCTCCTCTATCCGGATGAACTGCACGAGCTCTATGCACGCCAGGCACAGTGGAACGCGCACGTGGCTTCCAATATGCTGGATCTCGGCGTGGACATGATCCACGTGTCCGACGACTGGGGCGCGCAGAAAAGCCTGATGTTCAGCCCTGAGCTGCTGAGAGAATTCATCATCCCCAACCACCGCCCCACAGCGGAGCTCGTGCATCAGCGCGGCGCGTTTTTGAGCCTGCATTCAGACGGATGCATCGTCGACGCGCTCGACGATATCGTCTCGCTCGGATACAATGTGCTCCATCCCTGGCAGGAGAGCGCCGGCATGTCGTACGATCTGTACCTTTCCAAATACGCAGAGCGCTTTGCCATACTCGGCGGGATGTGCGTACAGTCCACGCTCGGCTTCGGCGACCTTCCGCGGCTGGAGCGCGAGATGCGCCGCGTATGTGACCTCATGCGCGGAAAGCGCTTTATCCTGTGCACGACGCACTGGGTCCAGGACCATTGCTCGATAGATGAGCTTGTGTTCGCATTTGACCTTGCGCTGCAGCTTTGCGGTAAAAAATAACAGAAAAAGCACTTTTGCTTCGGTGACGGGTTTTCCCTTTTCCGGGCTGCTGACAAAACAAAGGAACCCGGGCGGCACTGTAAAAATGCTGCCCGGGTTCCTTTGTCTAAGTTTTAAGTACAGTCAAAAAACGCTGTGCGGAAAGATGGTCAGTCGGCGAAGCCGAAATACCGCACCACATTGTTGTAGGAGATATCCTGCACAAGAGCGCCCAGCGCCTCGATATCGCACGGATACTTTCCGCCTTCCACCAGCTTGCCGAGCAGGTTGCAGAGAATGCGGCGGAAATACTCGTGGCGCGGATAGGAAACAAAGCTTCTCGAATCGGTAAGCATGCCGATGAAATTGCCGAGCACGCCGCGCGTTGCAAGGCTCATCATCTGCTCCTCCATCCCCTCGAGCGTATCGTTGAACCACCATGCGCTGCCGTGCTGTACCTGGCCGCGCACGCCGTCTTTCGCGAAGCAGCCCGCAACGGTATCAAGCAGCGCATTGTCCATGGGGTTTAACGAATAAAGAACCGTTTTGGGCAGCAGATCCTTCTG